>JALSNP010000060.1 GCA_026986935.1 Pyrodictiaceae archaeon
CGCCCCCGGCGCCACTGCAAGCCTCCACCGGCGCCTCCCTCCTAGCAATAGCCCCTCTGCAACATAGTTACTAACACTATACCTAGCAAGTCTAGTAGTCAATACACTCTCGTAGAGGTGGCGATACGCGAGCATAACATCTACGGAATGATGAGTTTTCTCAGGGCAGTCTTCAACAATTCTATTGACAATAACGACTGGTTACGCATTGAATCATAGAGATTATTGGCAATGAGCCCCCTTATCCAAGGCCTTAATGAGAGACGGTGCATAAATATTATGGATTCCTTGTTTTACTCCGGGCCAGCTTTTTCTATCTCCTCTCGGAATCTATGAGGAATATGGTGTAATAGGTTTTGATTTATGAAGATCGCTTAAGGAAACTAGAGGCAATAGCTGAGAAGAAAGGCGTTGATGCGCTAGCACTGACTCAGAGTCCTAATGTCTTCTACTTCACGGGGTATCGTGGAGCAGGTATACTATTGTACTCAAGGGGGAAAGGGTATACACTTTTAGTCCCTCCATTAGAGTACCTCAATGCATTGCAAAGCGTAACCCGATACGATCTAGACGACTACATTGAGGTAGTGGCTTATCAACCTTACGGGCTTCCCGAGGACCTCTTTCTTGCCCAGAAACAGAGAGTCCTTCAAAGAAACCTACCAGGAGCCATAGTGGAAGTGCTAGGTGGAGGCACAAAAACAGGAACAGATATAAATTATCTCAATCTATACAGCGAGCTCGTGAAGAAACTAGACCTGGTACCAATACATAAAGAGATAGCTGAAATTAGAATGATAAAAGAGCAATGGGAGCTAGAGAGAATGGAGATGGCAGTGGCTATTGCAGAACAGGCTCTACAAGCAGCAATAGATAATCTAGACTATGGCGTATCCGAACAAGACATCGCCGGGATAATAGAGTACACGTTCAGAGTACAGGGAGCCGATGACCACTCATTTCCACCAATAGTCGCTTTCGGCGAGAACACTGTATACCCGCACGCAACGCCCTCTAAGAGCCGAAGACTCCAACCAGGTATGCCCGTCCTCATAGATCTAGGAGCAATATACCAGGGATACTGTAGTGATATGACACGTACACTGCTATTAGATGAGGGACCCGAAGGCTTTAAGGCAGCCGCGGAGGCGGTTCTAGAGGCTGTTGAAGAGGCAATCGACCTCGCCGCACCCGGGATAAAGGCAGGCGAGCTAGATGCAAGAGCAAGAGAAGTTCTGAGAAGGCATGGATTAGCTCACTACTTTAACCATAGTCTCGGCCACGGAGTTGGTATTGAGGTTCATGAAGAGCCTAGGGTAAGCTATAAGAGCGAAACATTGCTCCAACCAGGCATGGTAATAACAATAGAACCTGGAATATACATACCAGGGAAATACGGCATACGCATAGAGGAAATGATAGTTATAACAAGGCGCAAAGCCAGGAAGATCACAAAGTACCCGTCCCGTTTATGGCTCTAAATAAGTGGATTCTTGCCCCTCGGGACGCCTTGTACACAGTAACCCCACGTAAAGTGATGATAATAAGAGCCCATGTTTTACCAAGCCTCGTGTAAGCACCCTTTATACCAGGGAACGAGGTTAGAATCTAATAGGGCAGCTCCAGTATTGATAATCCTAAGGAGAGGGCATAGAAGCAATGAGCTATGGTGTAGCAGAGCTACCCCTGCATGGCGGCCACGTCCCGCCCTGGCTTGCTAAGTACATGCAAAGACTAGCACAAGCCCTCCTAGAAGCCATGGTCGAGCTCCATGGCGTATCGAGAACGGTCAAGTTTTTCGCCGACCCAATATGGTTCCAGGCATTTAATAACGCGATCGGCATGGACTGGGATAGTAGTGGCTCAACCACAGTAACAATTGGTATAGTGAAACAAGTGCTAGCAAGCTCTAACCTAGGCATAAGAGTAGCTGGGGGCAAGGGCAAGAAAGCCAAAGAAACACCACGAGAACTAATAAGTATCGGTAACGAATTAGGCTTGTCATCTAGGCTCGTAGATAGCCTCGTGTTAGCGTCTAGGCTAGGAGCAAAGACTGATACCGTTCTTCTCCAGGACGGGTACCAGCTCTACCACCACGCCGTAATCGTTGGCGAAACAGGTGACTGGGTAATAGTACAACAAGGCATGAACCTAGAACATCGCCTCGCTAGGCGCTATCACTGGGCCAGTCCCCTCCCACCTATACCTAGTCTTGAACCCCATACTGGTATAGCGGCAGCTAGGAGAGAGCAACAAGTAGTAGACATGACGAGCAGAACTAGCATTAGTGCGCGAAAAACCATAGTTGATCTTGTCCGGGAAAGCCCCCGGAGACTAGTTAGAGACATATACCAGGCCCACAGGCTCCTACAGGGCATTATACCGTTAACGGCTTGGACAAGCGAGCTAAAAGCTAGGATCCAGGTAGCTAGGCGCGTCTATAGGCCACAGCCGAGGCCTCCCCGGGAAATAGAGAAAACTCTTCACAAGATCTACGAGCTTCAGCCCAAGAGCGTCGAGGAACTAGTTCTGATAGAGGGGGTTGGCCCAGCCACACTACGCAGCCTAGCACTCGTAGCCGAGCTGATCTATGGCGTACCAGTAAGCCATAGAGACCCAGCGAGCCACCCCATAGACCCGTTCCGTTATGCATACATAGTAGGCGGTAAGGATGGCGTACCCTTCCCCTTTAGAGCCGAGTACGCGGAGAAGGTTATAGAATTCCTAAAAGGTGTTGTTGAGGAGGCCCGTCTAGACGAGAAGCATAGGAGACAAGTGCTTAGAAGAATACAGAGACTAGCACAGCTCCTACCAAAAAGCTAGGCCTTTTTCTCAACAAGAACAGCGTTTACAACACCGTCCTGCCCGGGTCTCGAAGTCACTACCGCCTTACCGATCTCAGTCTCTATGACAGTACCCTTGGTTATTATACTTGATCTGACGTACTGAGGATTGGCCGGGGTTTCAAGTACTCGTAGGATCTTCACCTTCTTAACGCTATTGGTTGAGGGATCAGCTACATTCGCGTAAGCAGCTCTTTTCAGCCGTACTTTCGAGTTGCCTCCTCTCACACGTATTATTCTTCTCTGCTCAGTGTTATCGAGCCTCGTAAATGTTGGGAATCGCCCCATCCAGTACTTCCTCTTTACCTTACGGTGGGGTCTTTTCTTGCCACCAGTTGGCTTCTTAAGATCATTACCCTGATAAATCCCCATGGCTTCTTTACGCCCCCGAGGCCAAGCAAGAGGCGCTCCAGCTTATTAAGTTCTCTCACCTAGCCTCTCCAATACTTCCCCGACTCTTGGTAGATAAGGGTATAGTCTCGGATTAAGCCGTGGAATGAGAGCCATTAGAACAGCGTTATAGCTTAGATCAGTACGTGTGACCAGTCCCTGGGTCAAGTACCCTATTAACCCAAGTTTTTCGCCGACACCCTTCCTACCAAGTACCCTCTCAGCTATATTCTCTAGCTCAGTTCTCTCCATCAATTCTCCTAGCCAGTTACGCGGTAATGGAAACGCCTGGCTAAAGCCAAGGGTGGCTTTATCCTCCCTATCAACTATAATAGCTGCTTGAAGCTCTATTGGCTCCACATCAGTAGTAACTACACCCGCTTCTATTCCAACACCGTAATCAGCGTTCTCAGCTCTTCTAGCATTGACCGCTCTATTCAATGCACCGCGTAAAACCTCCTCGAGGCCTATCGGCTGCGACGGAACACCCGAAGAGACGCTAACGCCGACAACCACGGGGCTGCAAAGCAGCCGAAAAGCTCTCCTCACAGCATTAATTTTTACAGGATTTAATGACCCAACAGCTACTTTGCAGCTCATTTTCCAGGATCTACCCCTCTGATCCTCGTCGTGTCAGCGAGGTATTATTGTCTTAACCAATATTGTGCAGGTTAAGGGCATTCTTTATCTATGACTTCTTCTCGAGAAGTGCGTAGAAGAAGCCGCTCGTATAGTGTCTGTGAGGCCACGCCCTCATAGTTCCCCGCAGCAAAGGCGATTGCTCGTAAGGCGAGCTCAGAGGAACCAGTTCAACACCCTTAGTGTTCTCTAGCAACCATGTTATATTGTGTTCCCCCTCCTCAGGCAATATGCTACAAACCGTGTAGAGTAAGCGCCCACCAGGGCGTAGAAGCTTTACGGCCTCTAAAAGCATGGCTCTCTGCTTCTCAACATGCTCACGTATGGTTCTCGGTGCTAACCTCCAC
Source organism: Pyrodictiaceae archaeon (assembly GCA_026986935.1). Classification (GTDB taxonomy): domain Archaea; phylum Thermoproteota; class Thermoprotei_A; order Sulfolobales; family Pyrodictiaceae; genus Pyrofollis. The sequence continues at coordinate 4,220 of JALSNP010000060.1, forward strand.
CGAGCCTCTGGGTATTTTGCAAGAGACCCTGTACTAGTGCACGGGGGATCAAGGAGCACCCGGTTCGCCGCTCCCCGTAAGAGACGAGACGCCCTACGAGCATCAGCTACCAGGGCTATTATAGAGGGAGCTGTCCCTGTTCTTAGCGCCAGGTCTTGTAATCTACCGAGTCTATCAGGTCTCAGATCTGTTGCCACTACAAGCGCCTTGTTGCGGGCGAGCTCGGCTAAGTGTGTAGTCTTCCCGCCAGGAGCGGCGCATAGGTCGTAAATCCTCTCCCCGGGCTTGGCTCCGAGAATAAAGCCTGCAGCAGTACTCGCCTCATCCTGGGGGACCACTTTCCCCTCTTCTAGCGCCTTAAATCGTTGATAATCTATGGCGCCTCTATACCTAATATGGTTTGGGACTCTTTCACTAAGCCACGCGTCCACACCCATATCTCTTAGCTCTTTTAGTACATCCTCGGCTGTGGCCTTGAGAATGTTGACGCGGAAGCCGAGTATAGGTGAGCGCGTATTAATAGTGTTGGCGAAAAGCTTTATCTCGTCCCATGGAAGAAGCTTTCTAAGAGCATCTATTAGTATCCATGGCATAGAGTACTCTAGCTCGATCCTCTCTCTACGAGTAGTGGGTGTCCATGGGCGCCGTCTAAGGCTTTGATAGAGCTTTACAACACTGTCTGCATAGCTTGTCCCGAATCGCTTAGCAATGATGGTAGCTATGTATCTTAGGAGAGTGGTGTTGAACTCTTCATCGTTAGCCTCATCGAATTGTCCCAGTACTACAGCTAGGCGTAGTGATTGACGTATAGCTGCTGGCAATCGCTCCGGGTTAGTGCCAGCACGTTCAGTAGCTATGCGATCAAGTATACCCTGAAGCCTATAAAGCCTATACATTAGTGCAGTGAATACCCTATCGTACCTAGTACCCAGTAGCCCATATTTGCGGAAAACCCTGCGCTTAACCTCTTGAAACGGTTTATAATGCTCTGATAGCTCTAGAGCCTCTAGCAGCGCCTTGGCGTGCTTCTTCTCGACTCTAAGGGTCATTGCCTACTACTCCTCATCTCCTCTTCGAGCGACTTAACCAGCAGGTAGATAGCGTCATTATATGGTACGTATACTCCCTTGCCTAGGGCCTCTCTAAGCAATGCACCATTAATATAATCTATCTCGGTAGGAATTCTCTGCTCAATGTCCTGAAGCATTCTCGGTATACAGCCTCTAATCGATAAGAATTTGTCAAGCAGCTCTCTTCTCAAAGCAATGCCGTGCTCCTTAGCGACAAGCTCGGCTTCCCCCCATAGCTGGGCTATAATGTTCCTCGCATAATCGTTCTTAGCCAACCTGGATAGCGGTAAACCAAGCAGGGCCGCAACAGGTTGTGTTGCAAGGTTTACCGCGAAATAGTTCCATATAACATCCTCAGCACTATTCCTAAACAGGGTTCTTAACCCCATAGATCCTAAGCCCTCGCCTAGGTAGCTGACAAGCCCATCCCTGCCCAAAATCTCTACGAAGCCCTCACCGGGCCACTCAGCGACGCCAGGGGCTATTCTACGAACACATGTATAGAGCGCCAGGAACCCCCACTTCTCTCCCTTAGCTATTTCTAGAACATCTATGCTTGGTTGTATGAACACGTGCTCGCTATCAGGTAGTTTCGCTGAAACCGTTTCAAAGACCTCTCTAACAGCATTAAGCCTAACAGCGTAGACAACTAGATCGTATCCACCTCGAAGAAAAGAAATATGGGCAGCCGAGACTTTTACAGAAGCCTCGCCACGCCCATGTACAGAGATAACGCCGTTATTACGTAATATGGTGACAACGTCCTCGTCGCTTAGACAAAACAGTCTCACAATAAACCCCTTTATCGCTAGAGCCGAGGCTAGGACAAGACCAGTACCGCCGCAACCAATAACAGCGGCCCTAACCAATACCACTTGCCCCCATCTTGGCAAAGGGTACTAAGGGCCTTCCCCCTTTTAACCTCAGGAGTAGAAGGTATCACCTATACTACAGCATGCAAGAATTAAGAAGGGGGAGCCCGCCCCCTCCCCAGAGGGTAGCAGAAATTGAAGCGCCTAGGGACAGTAATGCACATGACCCGCAACGGTTACATAGTAGCTCGTCTCGAGCTAGATGAAGCCGAGAAACTACCCCCGCTAAACGTGCCCGTCTACGACCGCGATCTTAACAAGATAGGCACACTCTTGGACATCATAGGCCCGGTTAAGAACCCATATGTTGTCGTAAAACCAGTAAATAAGGAGATAAAAGTCTACGAGGGAGACACTCTTTACTATAAGATGCCTCGCCCACGTAGAAGAAAACTAGCAAGGTCTAAGAGGCAGCAAAAGCAGCAGAAGCGGCGAGAAGGAGCCAGCGGTATGAGACAACACGAGCGCAAGAGGTCTGCGCCTAGAAGGGGGCGGGCTCGCCGTGAAAGAAGAGGATCAAGGGGCGCGAAGCGATGAGTCCCTTACCCGATTATTGCCCAAACTGTGGTGCTCCCCTGAGACTATATGCCCATAGGCAGCCAGATGGGCGGCTTGTTTGCAGTAGGTGTGGATTTGTTATAGAGGAAGCCCCGATAGACCTAGGCCCTGAGTGGAGAAGCTTCAACGAGGAGGATCGTACAAGGCGTAGTAGAGTTGGAGCCCCCCTAACAGAGCGAATACACGACCACGGGCTCACCACCTATATCTACGCTAAGAGGACCGAGCTAAGAGCAAGGAAGCTCGTTGCCTTACAAGCTAACCTGAGAGCACATGGTCAGAAGAAGCTAATAAGCATACTCCAAGAGGCTAATAGGGCTGCAAGCAAGCTAAGAATACCAAGCCGTGTAGCCGAGACAATGGCTAGGCTGATTAGGCAGCTCTACTCAACCGGGGTTATTAGGAAGAATAACCTCCAAGAATACATAGCGGCGGCGGCCGTAATAGCGGCTAGAATAGAGCGCCACCCCTTAACCATGAGGGATGTAGCAGAGGTCCTGGGCGTTAACGAACAAGATGTTTGGAGAGCATATAGGAGGATAGTAACAAAGCTGAAGGTGAAACCCGCCACGCCGCCAAAGCCTCAAATGTTTATATCACGTATAGCCTCAAAGCTACACCTAAGCGGAGAAGTAGAAGCTCTCGCCACGAGATTCTCGATGCTCCTCGTAAGAACGGGGTTGGCGCAGGGTAAGCCACCAGAGGCTCTCGCAGCAGCATCAGTGTATCTAGCATCGATACTGCTTGATCAGAAAAGAAACCAGCTGACAGTAGCAAGAGCCATAGGGGTTACCGACGCCACTATAAGGAATCGCTATAGGGACATAGTTGACAACTTCTATATAGAGGTGAGGCTCTAGTAAAACACCCCTTTCGTATTCCTCGCCCCTGTCTGTATTGTTTTGAACCGGAGCAGGTATTCTACCCAAAGTTCTCCCAGCAGCTTAAACTTATTCATCTCCAATACTAGATAGAGATATAGGTAGGCTAAGATACAGTATTAGAGACTGGGTTGCGCAAAACTATACTAGTTCACGCAACATCCCCGTCTCTGACACGAAATGAATGAGGAGAAACCACGCAAGAGGGGAAGAGTAGACCTTGTCAGCCGTTATAGACCCGTCTATCGGTACGCGTAGAAGCAGCCTAGAGGAGCTAGAGGATAGAGCCCTCCAGCTCATAAGGGAGCGTGGCGACGAGGGAATATATCAGCACGAGCTCTGGAAACTACTTGGGCTTGATAGCCGTGAGGGCTCTCGCCTAGCTCTACGCCTCCTTAAGAAAGGCCTCATAGTAAGAGAACCAACCGTGCACAATGGTAGAAGAACATACAAATTATTCTTAGCAAAACAAGTAAAGAAAAAACCGAAAATAACCATAAAAATAGGTAACGCGATAGAGATACCGTGCTTCACTTGCAGAAACATAGATAAATGCCATAACGGGGGATTCTACGATCCCTCAACATGCCCTATACTAGCATCATGGCTTAATACCAAGATAAGAACCATAAAACAGCTCATGGCGGAGTAGCGGCTCCACCCTAGTCAGCGCTCATTCATAGCGCTGTGTATTGCCTCGTTTCAGCGCCAGCTCATAAACAGTGTTTATAACGATTGGATGAGGCGCGCTCGTCCTAAACCCCCTTGGGTCAAAGTGTGTGCGCGTAGCCTGGTACCCTCTTCTCCGCAGCTCCTCAACAACCTCCTGGATCTTTGGCATGCTTAGCCTGAGCATGCTACAAATCCTATCAAGACGGTAGTACGGTTTTTCTATAGAGCATTCCTGTCGCAGTGTTTCTAGTAGCCTTTCTACACGATTCTTTTGCGCCAAGCTAGTACTATTGGCTAGCTTCCTCATTGCCTCTACGAGGTCTTTATCACATAGCTGGCCCTTGTACAATGGGCCTACTAGCACCATTCTTGCCCCACAGTAGGGGCACTGCTTCACCTCGTTACCTGGGTACCCGGTGTAGTTACATGAGGGGCAATAAGCGCCATAGCCTAGTTCTTGTAGAGATTCATCCGCTCTTCGTGCACCTTTCCGCAGCTCTACAAAGACGCGTACATAGTAATCACTATAGTATGCTAGTAGCACTTTTGCCCCATACTCATGGGCAGCGGCTCGTCTAATAATGTATCCTGCAAGTATTCTTACTGCCTGCTCTTTTTCCCAAGCAGTTCTCCCAGGGACAACGTCGTACTTGCGCCTCAGTGCGCGCGGGTGTGTCCCGGAGAGGGGCGCGGTATCAGTAGCAGTAGCTGCTATAACGCCTCTAGCGCCTAGAGCCTCAATAGCGGCGTCTAGAAAGGGGATGGGAGAGCCAAAGGGATCTATATCAATGAGTACTGGGCGGATCCCACGCCTCGAGAAGCGGAGCATAGCCTCGCTCGCATCAGCGACTTCTAAGACAACGCGGTCTCTCACCCTGTTTATCTCAGCGTTTAGAGATGCAAGCCTAATAGCTGCAGCACTTATATCAGTAGCATAAACGTAAGCGCTTGCTTCAACGGCGTAGCGTATGGCTCTAATACCAGACCCCGTTAAGGGCTCGAAGACAACCACGTCTCGGAGCCCATGTAGCTCAGAGTACGCACGTAGAAATAGCACAGAGATGTCACGGTTAAGAGCCATACGAGGATTATAGAACACTGGAGCCCAGGCAGGCTCATACACGCCATCTGGCCGCCTATACGCCTCCCTACGAGGCGCAACTATTGTGACCGCTCCCTCAGAGACAAGCTCGACCGGATACCCAAGGCGCCTCGAAACGGATTCCAGGTTGCGGACCTCTCTAAGCGTGAACACCATACGTGCGCCCCCAAGGCCCTCGTCATTTACTACGCTTCGTTGTACTGCTTCGGGCAAGAAATCTTACACCCCTTTTTAGAGCTAGGCGAAAAGATACAAGGGATAAGGAAAGGTCTTGCAGGTCGCTGGCTACATAGCTGCCTT
>JALSNP010000061.1 GCA_026986935.1 Pyrodictiaceae archaeon
ATTATTGAGCAACCCTGCTTGGCTGATGTGATTAACGCGTTAACAAGCAAGCCTGTTATTGAATCGGGTATGAGTATGAAGACGCCGTTAGTACTATGAAGCAGTTCTTGAAATTCCACATTGAAATCTATGCCGACCTTGCCGATACCTGGTACAAACATGTCAACACCGTTGACTATAAGATGTATTTTAGCACTATCAAGGTCCACCACGGAGAATGGAAGTGTAATACCCTTTGACATGCCCTTGTATACGTCGGCTTCGAAAATAAACCTCGGGTAGACCTTAGGGAAAGCCTGGCGTCTCCAGTGGAATCGCTTGCCGTTAAACATAGGTGTGCAAAAGTTGCTTTTCCCACTGACGCATCTACAGAACGGGCAAAACGCTTTCGGCGCAAGAGGAAACGTTGACATATAGTGGCTTGAAGCACAGTAGCTTACATAATTAAAGTTGCCAACATCGTACCTTATTCCCCTTCTCGCAGCGTGTTGTATAAGAATACTAATCATGTCGTCTAGCCAGTTCTTGGACTTCCAGTATTTTCCATTTGACAAGTTCTTCTGGTACCTTATATAACTCTTTCTTAGATTTGATTCCACAGACTTGAACTCTTTATCCTTTAGTAGCTTTGTATCAATACCGTAAACAATATGTACATTTGTCTGCTGGCCAGCCAGCCCAACGCTAAGTTCCGCCCTAACCTCTGGTAGAGTAGAGCTAGGAACTACATGCTCCAGCAGCGACGGTATAAGTAGTGCTTTAAGCTCGACACGTGGTCTATTTACGCCCTGGCTCTTTATCTCGCCATAGCCTATTATCCCCGTAAGATCGAAGAAATAGCTAATTGCCTTCATGTTGACGTTAACGCCTGCTCCTGTATCTGTTAATGCCCTGGAGATACTAGCAGCTAGGTCTTGTAGAAGCTGCTTCTCTTTTAGCATTAGTATATCGTTCTTGTCCCAGTTACCTAAGCTACCATTTACAGGTTTTACAAACCATATATAGGAGCCTAAAATTATTGCAGACTGGTTCAAGATTATAGGTGGAAATACTTCAGGTTCGTAGGGAGGCCGGCGTATAAATAGCGTAAATAGGTCCATTTCTTCATAGTCTTCTTTTTCCAAGCCATACTGCATTTTCTTTAACAAGGCCTGGTCAAGAACAGCAACTTTTATGGTGTCTAGATAGGGCTCGGCACCTAGTCCTTTAAAACCCACAAGCTGTCTAAGCACACGGTTCTCAGCTGCACATATTCCGTCCTTCCTCTTAGCAAGGTGAAGGAATGTTTCAGGACTTATTATTAGAGGGCGTCTCTGTATGTTGCCCAACCTAATCACCTCCCGCTTTGCCTATATTTCCATTATTGCAGATATTATTTAATTTGTCTAAAATAGGCTTAATTGACAGCTTTATTGACACTTGCTTTTCTTCGTTTATCAATCTTCTCAGATCGGTTAGCCTTTCATCAACCTCAGTTTCAAGCTCGTATACGATTTCTTTGTTGCCTATTGATTCCTCGGCTTTTAGCAAGTAGTTTCTCGCTTCTCGAATAGTGTCCTTTGCTATTTCATCAAGTTTATTGAAAAATAGTTTTATTTTAGTAATATATCTACATAGCTTATATAACTGCTCCTCTGTCGGCATCTTAAACGCCAGTATGGTATCCTCAAGTTCTCTTACGGTTTTATATAGCCCTTCAAGAGCGTTGCCCAATGGTTTTACGAGAATGTTCTCGAGTTCGGTTTTTATCTTAATAAGTATCTTCTTGTCTTTATCGTTTAATTCATCGCTTTCTATTAGTTGCTCAAGCTCATCTATAATATTGTCATTGAGTATACTCAATACTTTTCCTATCACAATTTCCAAGGGCGAGTTTCTTAGTATGTCAGCAAGATCGAGAATACTTTGGATTATTTCACGGTGCGTCTGCAACTCTACAAGTAGCTGATCCTTTATCTCGCTGTCTATGTCTAGCTCTTTTAGCTCCTGATCAGTAACCCTTTGTATAGCCCTCGTTAGTTCGTTTAACGTATTTGATTTGCTACATCTTTTTGTGCCGCAGAACGTAAGTAGTTCTTTTGCTACTGCGTAGCGTAGCAAGCTTAGTGCTTGTATGCTCGTCAACTTATCTGAGATTTTCTTTAGCGGGAGTAGGTTAGCTTGGCGTAACGCTATCTGTGTTACACGGTTTAGGTCTGCGTAGAAGCGGTAGTCGAGTGGGTTGTTGCGGATGAGTATTATGGCTAGCACGGTGTTAAGTGTCTGGTTTAGGCTTCTACCTCCTCGTCCTATGCGCTGCACTAGACTATCTGGTCTGTCGAGCCCAGCGTTTAGTATTATCGAGACGTTGGGATAGTCCATTCCCAGTTCTAGGCTGCTGGTTGCGAAGAGCATTCCTAGTTCCTGGCGGTGGAAGGTCTCGTAAATCTTCGCCCTCTCCTCCTGAGGTACATGGCTGAACACTATGTCGTAGCGATTTGCCAGTAGCTCCTGTGGCCCCTGATTTGCAGCCTTGTCACAGAGGTTCTCCTCCAGGCAGCATATGTGTTTGAACGTGTCAAGTGCCTTGAGCGGGCTCTCGCAGGTCTTCTTCCGGCGGCAGAGGTTGTCAAGCGGTGAGCCAAGGCTCAGGGTTTCCTGGAATATTGAGCGTGCTGTGCGGTTCAACTCGCGGACATTGTTTATGAAAACTATTGACTGCTGGGGTGCCAGGCCCTTCTCTTTGGCCGCCAGCCAGGTGTACAGTGTTACTGCTGCCCACTCGCTAATGTAGGTGTTCCAACCAGTGGTCGGCAGTAGCTGTACGAAGAGCGTTAGGAATAGGCGCTCGCCTCGTAGGCTTAGGCCGTGCTTCTTTCTAAGCCCGTCAAAGGTCAGGTCCGTGACTTTGCCGTTGCGGTTTGTAAGCTTCTCTGTAAAGCGTAGAGGGTCGCGGAGTGTGGCTGTCGAGACAACTACGTATAGCTCGTCTAAGCCGTTGCTCTTTCTTAGCAAGGTTAGCTCTCTGATCATGTGTGAGAGGTCTCCTAGTTGCACACTATCGTATTCGTGCGCCTCATCGAGAACTATAACTGCTGTTTTTTGGAGGTCGCAGATATTTAGGTCGTCTTTCGCTATTGAGAGCATGCGGAAGCCTAGGGTCCATACGTTCGTTATCACTATGTCAGCGTCCTTTATTTCCTTCTTAGTTATCTTGAAGACTTCTTCTGCCTGCGGGTCGTTTACGCAGTTACCTTTATTGTCGCAGCACTTCAGCTTTATTCCTCCATTATATCGTTCTGCGTATAGCTTACCGTTGCTACATGCTAGCCCGCGTAACAAGACCCTGCCTTTTGTGTTAAGAGCTAGTTTCTCCTCTATTTCGTGTGCATCGCCATCCCGGATACCAAAGGTTAGCGGCTTAAGCTTACGTTTTTTCAGCGCCGATGCCAGTATCTTCATTAGTTCAAGAAACCTATTAGCTTGATCTATCTCAAGCATTTTTCTAGGGTAAATGAAGAGAGCCTTCCCTTCTCTCCCTTGTGCCTTATTGCGAAGGAGTATGGCGAGCGTTATTGCTGTAAATATTTCTGTTTTGCCACTTCCTGTCGGCGCCACTACTACTGCTGCTGAGTCGCCTTGTTGTGCACGGCTAAGAGCCTCTACTATGGCTGCGGCTTGATAGTGGTCGTAGCCGTATGGTGGTCTTCCGCCTGCTCGTGTTTTGAGGTACTCCTCGAGAGCTTCTATGAGTGCTTCCGCGTAATGCTTATCGCCGATGAAGCTTGTCAACGTCTTGTTAAGATCCAAGGCCAGCTTTTGGGCAGCTTTGTCCTGACAGGTCGTGCGACCGCTTGGAAGTATGCAACGATCCTCGGGTGAGGCGAATGCTTGCTCGACTACTGCCAGCTTGGAGGAGGCTACCATAGGTGCTGCGCCCGGGTAGTAGCGTATATCTGTGGATCGCAGCGCCATGTCCATGTGGAAGCTTCGGTAACAGTGCCCAGCGGGCGTGCAGCAGCCCGGGTTAGTGCAGAGAGTGTCGTCGTAGGCTATGTTGAGTAAGAAACCCTTGTCGATGAGGTCTCTCACTATGGTCTTGGCTCTGGCTTGTGAGACGCCAAGCCTCGCCGAGACTATTGATATTAACTGGGACTCGTCGTGGCATATTTGCGCTATGCGGTGCGATACCTCGACTACAGTGCTCTGTGCTCCCCGATTCCCCCTAATGGCATTGAATTCCTCCTTGATGATCGCATGGTATGCCTTGGCAAGTTCAAGTGGTGAGGGCTGTGACAGACTACTACTAGCCAAACTCCGAGCCCTCACATCGAACAAAGGCAAATAGGCTTTTTTATAGTTTAATTATATTAACAATCAACCTTATGGGAGGACGTGGTTACGCCTTACGGTGCTTATAGACATTAAACTCTGGATCCTTGAACGTGGCAGGGTAACATCGCCGGGCCCTACTGGAGCGATAACGTGGCTTAGTGTGGTCAAATACCCTGCCCGTCAACTAGCCCGGGCCTCTTCCATGGCTCTGTGCAGTTCTTCTAGGAGTGGGGCGCCGGGGCGTATTCTATTACCATAGACCATCTTGTGACCACATTCTTGTGACTTCTATGCTCCATGTGTAGCCTATTACTATGTTTGTCTTCGGTCACGAGGCTATCTTCTTGTATAGGAGTGCCGCTAGATGTAAATCTGGTGAGCTGGGACAAGAAGAGGGCTAAGCGGTACGGGCTGCTCTAGTGCATAGTAGTTATTTGCGGCGCTTCCCCGGGCTCTCTCGGATTACTAGTGGCTGTTCGCCTTGTCGGCGCCGCTGGTGTAGCGCTGGCCCGGGACTAGTTGCCCCGTGCTAGGTGTTCTGGATTGGTTCTATCTTGTAGTACCAGGGGTAGGGCTCCTCGTACACTATCTCCCTAGTGTTCTCACTGGTTTTGCATATCTTTATCACTTGTAGGGGTGCTACGAGCCGAGCCTCCTTGCCCAGGAGCTTTACGCCAGCATATAGCTTAGCGTGCGCTACTAGGGGCTCTACGCACTGGGCCACAGCCTCTATGGTGCCTGCTAGGATCCATGCCTCGGTCCTGGTTAGGCATAGCCTGAGCACCCAGTGGTCCCGGAAGCACTTCCTAATCATCCGCGCCGGCACTGTTCTCCGCCAACCCGCCGGTGTACGGTCCATGACTAGGTGTACTAGCCAGAAACGGCTCCCCCACCCAGCGAGCACGTGCTCCGCGGGGACAAGAACCATCATCTTGCCAAGCATTCTCCGGAGAACATTCCTAGGAGGCATGCCCGGGTAGATGCCGAACGATCTACACACTTTTCTCACGCGCTTAAACCCGCCCAACCGGCCATGTATGTAGAGGAGGCTCGGCTTCTCCACAAGCTTAGCAGGCTTACCAAGAACGTCGCACCCCCGGTGCCGCGGAGCACCCGGCTCCACGGGCTCCTGCCCAGAGCGCCGCCTAGCCATAGAGCCCCAGGCACCCCCGCGCGGAGCAAGAACCCCGGATACCCTATCTATAGGAGAGAACTGGGTCTAACATCTATGTTTCTCAAAGCAGCGAGCCCCCGGGGAAGCCTCTCCCCGGGGGCCTCAGCAAAGCGTGTCACCGCGTCTCACTCGGTGCTAGGGAGCTTTCCTCCCATGGCTATTACTCTTCCTAAAGGATTCAAGCACCTCTATAAGATTTCATTATTGATAGCGTCTAGGAGTAGGCTAAGGTACTTCCCGTATTCGTTACCCTCGTAGCTTATTACAAGCACATGGGTTTTCCCAGCGACTGGCACCTCTCTGGCTCTCAGCCTATTCCTTACCCCGTCTAGTCGGTGAGTAATGCTTCGCACGTATATGAAGCCTCTCCGCTGGCTCGGGATGCTGTGAACAAGTACTATGATTTTGCCTGGCTCGTTGCTGGCCAGTCTCCTACCAATAGCGCTTGTTATGTACGCGTCCATGGATAGGGTGTAGACGCTTATGTGCTTGTCTCTCCGAATCTCTTCTAGCTTCTCCCAGGCGGTTCTCAGCAACTCGTCGGAGAGCTTCTTAGCGCTAGCCAGTTGCTCGTCACCGAGAAGGCCGAGGGGGTTACGGGCCGCTACTCTGACAGCTCGCCTCAGACACTCTGTATCTAGTACGCGGTAGCAGGAGTCGATAAGCTCGGCTACTCGTCTCAGCTCCCCGAGACCAACACCGGTGCCTTCTAAGAGCCTTCTCGCCGCAGCCAGCCCCGCGTGATCCGAGCCAGCATCGATATAGGGTGCGAGATCCCCAGCCACACCGAGCGCGGCTAATACGCGGTCGTGCTCATCCCCTGGGTCCCCGATAAGCCTGTAGACGAGAAAGCTGTTCGCGGGATAATCCTCCTCAGAGCCCTGGCCATAGGCCACGGGGTTGCAGTAACCCGTCATCCCCTGAGGCGGCTCAACACTATGATGATCTATCACCACTAGCCCCGGGCTATACACGGAGGATAGCTCATCGTACAGCCGCCCAGGTAGACCATAGTCTAGGACGAGGAGCAACGAGCCGTCACGGGGCAACGGGATGGCATCGACGCTGTACAGCCCTATCCTCGGCACATCTAGGCCCACAACCCTGCCCCCAAGCCTACGCAGAACCAAGGCAGCGGAAGCGACACCATCAGCATCCCAGTGAAAGACCACAGAGATCCTGGGTGCTCTTCGCAGCCTCTCCACAACAGTTTCGCAGACACTACTACGCATATCCAACCACTCATCGGAGACTATTACTTGGCAATATCATGGAGATGAGACGTGTCAGGCACTATCTCGGGTTCTCTGCCTCGTCCTCTGTTATAAAGGGGTTAGGGTGCCTCAGTATCACTTCCGCGACCTCGGGCCTCATCATGTACTCTGGGGGCTTCTCGCCGCGCTTTATCATTTCGCGTAGCTTTGTACCGCTTATCCTCACCCGGTACTCTTCCGGATGGGGGCATATCTTCTCGTTGACCATTTGACCGCATTTCTTGCAGTAGAAGGCCTCGCGGACAAACAATGGGGTTATACCTAGGTCGGGGAACTCTTTGAAGAGATCCCATGCCTCGTAGGGCCCGTAGTAGTCTCCAACGCCCGCGTGATCCCTACCAACTATGAAGTGCGTTGCGCCATAGTTCTTCCTCACTATTGCGTGGTGGATTGCCTCCCTAGGCCCTGCGTACCTCATCTCCATCCTCAGCACGCTGAACACCACGCTGTCTCTCGGGTAGTAGTGCTTTATCAGGGCCTGGTAAGCCTCGACGATCACCTCGTCGCGGTAATCCCCGGGCTTCTTCCAGCCCACGAGAGGGTTTATGAATAGGCCGTCGGTGAATGTTAGTGCGGCTTTCTGTACATACTCGTGCCCGAGGTGGGGCACGTTCCGTGTCTGGAAAGCAGCTATAGTCTTCCAGCCCCTGAGCTCGAAGAGTACGCGCGTCTCCTTGGGCCATAATCTGTACTTCTCGAAGGGCTCCGGGATCTCGCTGACAAGGTCGATGGGCCCCCCTATGAGTAGCTCTTTTCGCTTAAGCGTCTTCCGTACACCGGGGTGCCCTGGGTCAGTGGTTTTGAATACCTTGGCGGCGTACTCTCTCTTATCCCACCCATATATCTCCTCTACGCGCATAAGCGCCAGCGGCTTACCACCATAGTATAGGGCTATATCGTCTCCCTCCCTTACCCCAGTGATCTCGGAGGGATCTACATCGAGGACTATTGGTATCGTCCACGGTATATCATTGCCTAGCCTCATATCGTCAAGAACGCTGAGATAATCCTCTTGCACCAGGAACCCTTCTAGGGGGCTATACACGCCGTGCGCTATGTTAGCGACATCCGCTGCGAGCCCCGGGCTCAGCTCTATCCCTGGTAGCTCCTTCGCCTCCTCCACCAGTCTCTCCGCCCGGCGAGGAGAAACGGTTCGGTCAACAAGCCTTCCCCCATGAGGCCTAGACACCATGCCCCCATACCACCTCTTCGCCGCGAACCAGGTGGGGAGAAGAGGAGCTAGAGGTAGCCTAGACGCCTAAGCCTCTCAATTATAGCTCTTTTCTCCTCCTCTGTTACTGCCTCGCTCCTCAGCTTCTCCTCCTCCATCTCGGCCACAACCTCTCTCAGGACATAGGTGACGAACTGTGATACACTGGTAAACCCGGTGCCCTCTATCAAGCGCTTGATCCTCTCGTAGAGAGTCACCGGTATGGAGACCGTCGTGTACCTTGTGCGCCGCTGCTGCTCCACTAGCTCTGCACCCCCCGGGTTAATAGCGCGTAGGATGCGAGGCATTAATTAAATCTTATTAATGAGCCTCGGCTGAGAGGGTGTCGGACAATAATTAGATATAATTAATCATGTTAGGGGATGCATAGGATGATTGCTGCAAGTACAACAGCTATCTGGCTCGTTGTAGGACTTGTAGCCGGTCTACTTGATTACGCCTTCGCCGCGGGATTCGGGCTAGTCGCGAGCATGGCGCTCAGCGGGGTGCTGGGCTACGATCCGCGTAGCGTCGCGGGCGCCGCTGCCTGTGCACAGATAGTCTCGGCTACGCCGATGCTAATCATGCATCACCGGGTGGGCAACATTTCTAACACTACGAGTACTGGGCACCGTGATGTACGCGTGTTTGTAGTAGTATTTGCGCTTTCCTCCACGCTGTCAGCCCTAGCACTATCATCCATGGTCACGAGGCTTCCAAGAAACATCGTGCTCTTAGCCTACTCGTCCCTATTGGCTACGCTGGCGCCCCTACTCTACTACACGGCAACAACTAGCCACGCTAGCATGGTGAAGAGGAGGCGGGGCGGCCACGTAGCGATGCTCTTGGGAGCCCTAGCGGGCGCCTATAAGGCATTGATAGGCGGGGGATACAGCGCCGTGGTCGTCGTGGCACAGAGAATGATGGGGATTGATCTTAGAAGCGCCATAGCGCTCACACCGCTAATAAAGCTACCAGCCTTCGGCGTAGTAGCGCTAACCTACTGGCTAAGCGGCCACATAGACCCCGTGGCAACCACGGTACTCACCGCGGGAGCGGTCGTCTCAACGCCTCTAGCCGCGCACATGCTTCACAGAGCCCGGGCCCCCGTTCTCATAAAGCTACTAGCCATAATGGTCAGCGTTGTAGCACTAGCTCGGCTAGCGCGACTAGTCTTGGCGAGCACATGAAGCCCCCGTGTTGTGATGAAAGGTCTTTAGCTAGATGAGGCTCCGCGAAAAGGAACCGGGGAGGAGCCATAGGCAGGGCATGGAAATGTATAGACCGGGGCCTGGTTGTATGGCTCACAGGGCTACCTGGGAGCGGAAAGACGACAATAGCTGCCAGTGTTGCTAAACGGCTCCGGGATAAGGGTTACCGCGTAGAGGTTCTCGACGGGGACTGGGTCCGGAGAACAATAAACCCGGACGCTGGCTTTACCCGGGAGGAGAGGAGGAGACACCTTCTCCGAGTAGCGTGGATAGCCCGGCTCCTAGCACGTAACGGCGTCATAGTTCTCTGCAGCTTTGTCTCACCGTATCGGAGCGTTAGGAGAGAAGTGAGAGAGATAGTCGAGGAGGAGGTACCGTTT
>JALSNP010000062.1 GCA_026986935.1 Pyrodictiaceae archaeon
TTTATAGTTTTCCCCATTTATTAACGCATTTAGTCCCCTTATATAATCAGGGTACTTCTCATCAGCCTCTCCCAGCAAATCACTATACCTTCTCTCGCTCACCCTTAGTTCTCCGAAGCGGCTCTGGGCAAATGCTGCCGCTTCGTAGCCCATTGTTTTCCTCATTAGCTGCCACGCTATTTTACGCAGATACTTGGGCCTTATCAAGTCATGTCGTTTCGCATAACGTGTTACTAATTCTCTCCGCACATGCCTGCCTAGCAGCCCTGTAGCCTCTAGCAGTTCAAGGGTCTCCTTCCGGAAGTATATCCACTCGCATGGCTTCTGCCCCTCCCTCAGCCCTAGGTAGTAGCGGCAGAACCCTTGGTCCTCGAGGCAGACCAGCCTCTGGGTAAACCCGAGGCCAGGGATCTCGACTTGCTCTTCTGGAGCCCACTCTGCTAGCATCTTGAGAGCATGCTCTAGCCGCGCACCGCTCTCGAGCATTAATCTATACAAAGCGTAGTATTGCTTGTGATGCTTTCTCAGATAATCCAAGGTCTTGGCCAGCTCCTCAAGGTTAATAGGGTAGACACGTACGTCCAACTTGTAGGAGCGGCTAGGCACTACCTCTAGTATCCATGCCATGGTTTCTCCGCTTATCCTCCGCCTATGGTAGAGGTAGCGTATGTAGTGCCTAAAGATGTTCCTTAGCCAGCCGTTAGGATGCCTAGCCACATACTCTACTAGCTCCTCGCTGAGCTCCTTGCCCTCTAGCTCTCTCATGAAGAGATTGCGGTACTTCCTGAGCTGCTCCTCTGTTAGCACTTTGCGCCTCTTCTTCCGCTCCCGCAGGTAGTGCTCGAAGTCCTCGCTCCACTCCAGCCTGACGCCCGCCAGGCTCACACCAAGCATCTTCTTGAGGTCCTCGCGGAACTCCTGCACCACAAAGCGGAGAATAGCATTCTTCAAGTACTCGTCATTCTTGGCTAGCGCCAGCACCTCGAGTGCGAGCCCATAATCTACTGCACCATCCTCCCTAACTATGCCTAGCGCCCGCAACCTCTCCCTAGCAGCTACTAGCTGCTCAAACTCGCTCCTAGAGACTAGCCCCAAGGAGAACAAGGCTAGAAGTTTGTCATCGGGTATCTCCTGCGCACCGCTCATGTAGCGCCAAAGCGTGATGCGGCTAACCCCAAGAGCCTTCATAACAGCTTGTCTTCCATGCTTATTAACAGCATAATGTAATATTTTACGTTTAGCCTCACTGTTTAGCTTGCTAATGTTTAACTCATCGTACCAAGCCAACCGTAATACTCCCAGCTTATATCAACTCCGTACAACTCCCTAATATTTCATTGTCCCCTCATCAACCATGAAACAAAGGAGTTGATAGGAGAATTGATAAGGGAGGTGATGAGGAATTGGCGCCGCGGCCGGGATTTGAACCCGGGTCACGGGCTTGACAGGCCCGCATACTAGGCCGGGCTATACTACCGCGGCACCATGTTGAAGGTCTCTCTTCTCTGAAACCGGGTTAAATAGTTAACGTGGACGAAGGGTTATCGTTGTTTGTGTTTCTTTTCTCGCAGACCCTAAGCTATAAATGCTGCTATGTGCGTTGAGTGTGCGCGGGGATTAGGATGAGTGTCAACTATGCAACTCTTGGAGAGCTACGTGTTGGTAGCTATATTGTTATTGATGGTGAGCCTTGTAGGATAGTTGAGATGAGTAAGGCTAAGACGGGTAAGCATGGCAGCGCTAAGGCTCATGTGGTTGCTGTTTGCCTCTTCTCCGGTAATAAGAAGACAATGGTTGCTCCTGTCGATACTCGTGTGGAGGTACCTATTATTGATAAGAGGGTGGGACAGGTCATAGCGGATCTAGGCGATATGGTTCAGATAATGGATATGGAGACGTTTGAGACCTTTGAGGTCGAGAAGCCGAAGGACGAGGATCTCCGGGCTAAGCTAAAGCCTGGTGCTGAGGTCGAGTACTGGGTGGTGATGGGCAAGTACTGGATCGCTAAGGTTCGTAGCGTGCCTAAGAGCTAAGGGTCCTTAAGGGGACCTGGCTTAGAGGTTGTTGCTCTATAGGCGTCTCTGCGTTTTTGCCCCGTCCCTCTTCCTCTTGTTCTACTTTATACTATATTTAGGTACGTTGTAACTGTTTCTCGGTTGGGGCTGGTTTAGCGCTTGCCGGGGCTTGAGGATATTCGTAAAGCTGTTAGTAAGCTGTTTAAGAGGAGTGGCCCATACGAGGCTATAGTAAGGGAGTATATACGTGATCTGCAGAAAGCACTGATAGCGGCTGATGTGAATGTTCGGCTAGTGTTTGACCTAACTAAGCGTATTAGGGAGCGCGCGTTAAAGACGGAGCCTCCGCCTGGTGTTAGTCGGCGGGAATGGCTTGTTAAGATAACTTATGAGGAGCTTGCTAAACTCTTTGGGGGAGACTATGAGCCCGAGATAAAGCCGCCTTACAAGCCGTACGTCATTATGATGGTTGGTGTACAGGGTAGTGGTAAGACTACCACTGTTGGTAAGCTTGCAAAGTTTTACCGGGACATGGGGTACCGTGTAGGAGTTGTAGCTGCTGACACGTATCGGCCCGGGGCTTATGACCAGTTGCGCCAGTTAGCGGATAAGGCTAAGGCAATGTTCTATGGCGAGCCGGGCTCCAAGGACCCTATAGGTATTGCTAAGCGTGGTGTCGAGGAGCTGAAGAAACGCGGCGCAGAGATAATAATCATTGATACTGCTGGTAGGCATGGTTATGGCGAGGAGGAAGCCCTTCTCGAGGAGATGAGAAACATTGCTGACGCGGTTAAGCCCGACGAGGTAGTATTGGTTATTGATGCCGCGATGGGGCAGAAGAGCTACGACCTGGCTAGGAGGTTTCATGAAGCCACGCCCATAGGTAGTATAGTTGTAACAAAGATGGATGGCACCGCTAAGGGTGGTGGAGCGTTATCGGCTGTCGCGGCTACTGGTGCTCGGATAAAGTTCATCGGGACCGGCGAGAGCATAGAGGAGCTAGAGGTGTTTAAGCCGAGAAGATTTGTCGCGCGATTGCTGGGAATGGGTGATCTCGAATCACTTCTTGAGCGCATAGAGAGGCTGGAGAGCGCTAAGGATTTTGAGAAGACTGTGGCGGAGATGATTTCGGGTAAAATTACTTTCAGGACTATTTATAGGCAGATCCAGCAGGTAAAGAAGCTTGGTCCATTCCGTAAAGTGCTCCAAATGATACCGGGCCTCTCAACGATGATAGACTCCGTAGAGGATGCTGCAAAGCTCAGCGAGGAAAAGACCAAGAAATGGATAAACATAATGAATTCAATGACCTACGAGGAGCTTGACAACCCTGAGCTCTTAGAGCAACGCAGCAGGGTCAAAAGAATAGCTATAGGCGCGGGCGTTGAGACAAGCGATGTAAAGGAGCTATATAATTACTACAAGACCGTAAAGAGGATGATGAGGACTCTGAAGAAGAGGAAGGATATACTTGAAAAACTCGTCAAATCGGGGAAGCTGCCAGGAGGTTAACATAGTATACGTTACTAGTTGCTCTGAGGACTCGCTTCTTCGCGGAGCACATGCGATATCCGCGGCTCTTTTCCTCTCCAATGGGATAAGGTACTGGGTATCACTGAGAGTAGTGCTACGGGTAAAGAGGAGGCAGGAGTGCCTAGTCTCCCTAGTAAGAATATCTGGTAGGGAGATTAGGTGGCTTAGGCCTGGTGAAAGGAATCTTCTCGGATTCCTTAATACTCTCTTCAAGGGCCGCTCTTGGCCAGGGGCTCGGCTCATTCATCTTAAGGAGCCTAGTTACGATGAACTGGTTCCCAGCAGCTGTCTCCCTATAGGCGAGTACCTGGGCTCGCCTAATATGTGCCCAGAATGCATACTTGTAGATGAGGAAAAACTGGAGGCTTGTTTAAAGCCCTGGTGGCTTCTCGCCTCACTAATGGTTGTGAACGATGCCGGATGTAGACAGCGTTGCGGCTAGCGCTTCGAGCGATCTTATAAGGAAAGCAATGGATGTTCTGAAGCGCTACCCGCTATGCGATAGATGCTTGGGGCGCATGTTTGCCCTACTTGGTAGGGGGTGGAGTAATAGGGAGAGAGGCGATGCGCTCAAGAGAGTAATATTGATGTCTCTTCATGCGAGGATACGTGAAGGGGATAAAGATGCTGTGGAAATGCTGAGAGAATTAGCTCCATCCATAGGTGAGCAAGCTAGACAACTGTATGAGGAGATAGTGGGCGAGGATCTTAAGCCCTATAAGTGTTATATATGTGGCTCGATGCTCGAGGAGTGGATAAGAAGGGCTGGTGAAAAGGCTTCAAAAATGCTTCTCGAGAACGATGCCCGCGACTTCCTTGTTGCAGCTAAACTAGGCGCTGATATACGTGAACGAGAGGACGAGATTAAGCGGAGATTCGGCCTCATTTATGCAGAGTCTATAGGCTCTGAGATTAAGCGCGAGGTAAGTAAGATTATTCAATCCGAGACGGGGCTGAAACCTAACTTCGTTAACCCGGACGCGGTAGTTGTTGTCTATGTGCCGGGCGGCGATGTAGAGATTCAATTGATGCCCTTACTGCTTAGGGGGATCTATTGGAAAACCGCTAGGAGAATATCACAATCCTATTGGGTGACACGACAAGGGGTGAAGAGGTACCCCTTGAGCGTCGAGGAGGCTATGAAACCTTTGCAGAGTCTTTATCTCTCTGAGGATCTTGTCCTGCATGCCTCTGGGCGAGAGGATGCGGATGCGCGTATGTTGGGCTCTGGGCGGCCATTCGTGGTTGAGCTAAAGAAGCCGCGAAGACGGAGAGTAGATACGCGTGACGCGGAGGAGCAGGTGAAGAGGTTTACTCGTGGAATGGTGCAGGTAGTCTTTATGGGGGAGGGGTATCGCCGCGACGTAGTGGATTTGAAGTCGGAGCATCAGAGGAAGACGAAGCTCTACAAAGCCCTTGTTGTCACTGATAAGGAGATAAGCGAGGACGAGCTCCGGGGCCTTGAGAAATTCTTCACTAATAGGGAGATAAGTCAGAGAACCCCTCGGCGAGTAAGACATAGAAGACCCGATGTCATACGTGAACGCATAGTCTTTGAAGTAAGGGCTAGGAAAATAGCGAGCAACGTGTTCGAGGCATTAATCAAGGCAGAGGGAGGGCTTTACATAAAAGAACTCATTAGCGGTGATGAAGGTGACACGTCACCGAGCTTCTCCGAGTTCTTGGGGGCTAGAGCCCTCTGTGTAGAGCTAGATGTGGTTGAGGTAAGCATGCCGAAAGCATGGAGCAAGCCTCGGTGATCAAGAATATAACGTACCGCTACTCTGGTAGTGCGGCGGGGACACGGAGTGAAGCCATCAAAGGGGTTTAGGCATAGGACGAGGAAAGTGTTTAAGAAACATATACGTGAGAGAGGAGCAGTACCGCCACTAAGTCTACTCATGCACGAGTATAAGCCCGGAGACCGGGTATACATAATAGTCAATCCCGCCATAATGAAGGGGATGCCTCATAGACGCTACCATGGCAAAGTCGGAGTAGTTGTGGGTAAACGGGGGAAAGCATACATAGTACAGGTAAAAGTAGGGAGCAAGATGAAGACTCTCTTCATTAGGCCAGAGCACTTGCGCCCAGTGCCGCCAGAGGCGCTGACACCGCCTGGGAGCAGAGAAAGCCAGTGAGAAAGCAAATCTATGTCTCTACCTAGTAGCTAGCATGTCTGTGTTTTTCTTACTCGCGATTACGGCTTAGGATTGTCTGTGGTCCGGGTGACAGATAGTGGTTGAAATATTATCGTCAAGGTATGTACCAAACCCTGTTGCAAAGAAGATACTAGAGTCCGCTAAGAAACTAATTGAGGAGAACCCTATCGTTGCTAGAACCTACGAGTATGTTTCTAAGTTCTCTAAGTGTGATTCCGATAGGGCTGTGAAAGCGGTCGAGGAGCTGAAATCAATAGGCTTTAGCGACTTCGCTGCCACCATGCTTGTAAACCTAGTTCCTAGGGAGCTTGAGGAGGCCAAGGCTCTTCTAGGGGATATAGACGGAGGTTATGAGGAGGAAGTTGTTGAGAAGGGGCTTGAGGTTCTCAGGAAGTACTGCCTGGGAGAGAATGAACAATAGTCTCTAGTGGGAAAGGGGCATAGTTTCCGAGAAATGCGGGTCTCTTTAGGTTATTAAGGAGAAGGTGTTAGTAGAACCCAATGTGCAAGGTTAGCTTATATCCCTTCATAGATTGGTAAAAGGAGTGGGTGCTGCTAGATTTGTCATCTCAGCGAAATTTCGCGCGGCGACGCCATAGGCAGTATAAGCCGCATGAGGAGTATGCTTATGTTCTGGATTACTTGCCGATGGGTAACCCTGCTGATAAGCATCCGAAGCATCGAACTAAACCAGTTGTACAGCTCATTGGAGAGGATTACTTCTTATTACTAGAGGCGTCTCCGCGGCGCGGGGCCTCCCTAGAGGTCGGTGAACGGGTGTATGTGGGCCCTATTGCCGAGAAGAGGCTCAAAATATTCCGTGTCGAGGCAGAGATAGAGTACGATGATTTAACCTCTTTTGCAAAAAGTATGTTGCCGAGCGTGGTGGAGGAGATAGTACGAAGGAAGGAGAAAGTATTTGTGGAATTCTTTAACATAGCTGGCCCGATAACTCTTCGATTCCATAGCTTAGAGCTCCTCCCAGGTGTGGGTAAAAAGACTGTAGCAAAGATAATCGAAGCGCGTGAGAGAGAACCGTTTAAGAGCTTTGAGGATATTCAGCAACGTGTCCACATAGACCCTGTGAAAATTATTGCTGAGAGAATAGTTGAGGAGATAAAAGGCGGGCAAAAGTACTACTTGTTTGTAAGACCGCCTCGACGTGAACGCGAAAACGTTGTCCCGCCACTATTTCTCAACTACTTATCACAAATATACGAGAGAGTAGAGAGGCAAAGAGTGAACGAGGAACAAGAGATCTATGGAGAGGATCAAGCCTAGTAAAAAACTAGGCCAACACTTCCTAGTATCTCGTAGAGTAGCGCGTATTTTCTCTTCGTGGGTATGTGGTTATAGAAAAGTATTTGAGATAGGGCCTGGCACCGGGTTTATAACATCCGATATACTTCGTAGCTGCGATGAACCAGAGATAGTGGCGGGCATAGAGATAGATAGCAGAGTCTTGGAGAATTTAGCCGCTCTATCCATCCTTGATAACCGCTTCTACATAGTGCACGGCGATGCATTATCCCCTGCGCTTCGATTAAGAGGCTTTGATGCTGGTTACGGCAGTATACCCTATAATATAACTGGCCCATTATTATCGTTGCTTACTAAATGGTTCCAGAAGCCATTACTGCTTCTCATACAAAGAGAGGTTGCGGATAGGTTATCGGCTAAACCGGGTTCGAAGAATTATGGTAGACTGACTATACTTGTTAGCCTCGTGTACAGTGTTAGGAAGCTAGCTCTTGTCCCTCCAACGGCTTTTAGGCCGAGGCCTAGGGTCTACTCTCAGGTAGTCGAGCTTCTCCCGAAGAGGAGTATTCCGCCCCAAACCATAGCGCTTATAGAGGATGTTACGAAGTGTTTCTTCTCGCAAAGAAACAAGAAGGCTAGGAAAGTCGGGATTCGATGCCTCGGTGAGTGCGTAAAGGATATTGTTCCCGGTGATTTGAGAGTGTATGAGCTTGAGCCAGATTTCTTCCTAAGAATTATCGAAAAGTGTGAGCTAAGGCCTGGATCCCATGAGCGGGCTAGGATATAGTTGTGCTGGTTTCGAGATATTATATAAGGTTCCTCTAGGTGACCGATTAAGCATAAACGTGTGCAAGGATGTCTACGCGCCATCTGATGACACGTTCCTCGCAGTTAATGCCATCTCGGAGTTAAAGGAGAAGAAAGGGAGCCCGCTCCGTGTATGCATCGACATAGGTACTGGTAGCGGGGTTCTTGGGATATATTGTGCTAAGAAGTTACGCCCAGCATACACGGTGTTGATAGATATTAATCCATGCGCTCTTTATTGCTCAAAGATAAATATTAGGGAGAATGAATTATTTCTAACAGATATAATCCAATGTGATAATGCTACATGTCTAAGGCCCGGTCTTAGAGACGCGTTCATAGTTTATAATACTCCGTACCTTCCAGTCAAAGATGAAGGCTTGCTAGGATTAGCTTGGAGCGGAGGTCTTAGAGAAGCAAATCGCTTTGTACAACAAGTTATTAGTGTTCTTAGTCGTGGGTGTATCGTAGTGGTGTACTCCTCTCTAAGCGGTGATGACTCGGAGCTCATTTTGAGACTTAGACTAAGCGGCTTCAATACAGTGATTAGAAAGATTCACGTGTTCTTTGAAGACATAAAGGCGGTGATTGGATGCAAAGGGGGATAGTAAGACTGGTATTGGTTGGTATAGAGGGGGAGATAAATCTCGGATTTATAGCGAGGCTGGCTGCTAACTTTAAGGTAGATGAATTCTATCTAGTCGCTCCCAGGGCTAGCCCGGATAGTCAAGAGGCGCGACGATTTGCTGCTAACGGCTCATACATGCTTGATAAGGCAATAGTAGTCGAGAATCTCGACGAGGCTCTTCGCGGCGTAGATATAGCGGCATGTACGAGTGCTAAGATAGGGCAGAGAAGCGATGTGATCCGTCACGCGGTCTCGGCGCGGGAATTTGCAGAGGAAATAGCTCCGCGCTACACTAGAATAGGCATCGTGTTTGGCCGCGAAAGTGTAGGGCTCACCCGCGACGAGCTAACGAAGTGTAACCTGTTAGTTCATATCCCTGCAAACCCAGAGTACCCTGTACTCAACCTGAGCCACGCAGTAGGAATAGTACTCTATGAGTTATGGCAAAGCCTTCATGTAGTAGAGCTCCACGAGAAAGCTCCCGAGAAACAGCTTAGCTATATCTATGAGAAGCTTGAACCACTAATAGACCTTGTAGTTGATAAAGAGCGGTCGCAGCACGTGAAAGCCGCGATAAAACATATACTTTGGAAATCCAAGATAACGTCCGGCGAGGCTTCCGCGTTATACTATTTTGCAAAAAAGCTTAGACGCCTCGTAGAGGAGTGTGTCAAGCGATGCTAATAGATGTAGTGTTTACGACTAATCCTGGCATAGAGGACCTGGCATCCGAGGAAATAGAGGCAAAACTCGAAGCAAACATAGTTGAGCAGCGTACTGGGAAGGGGCGCGTCATAGCATCTGTTCCTCCGCGTAATCTGGACTTGATAGAGACTTTGAGATCGATTCACCGTGCTAGGATACTCCTTTACCGAGGAGAGATATGCGGCTCAAAGGAGTGCCTTAACACGCTCAGAGATACTATCAGGAAGAGCCAGATTACGCGGTATGTGAACCCGCATCTCCCGTTCGCTATTAGAGCTGAGCGTGTAGGGAGCCATGATTATAGCTCTCTTGATATAGCGAGAGTAGCTGGTGACGCTGTGATTGAAGCCATTAGAGACCTCTATGGCGAGAGGCCGCCAGTCGACCTTGATTACCCATCCGTAATCGTAGTAGTTGATGTAATAGATAACGAGCTTTATGTCTCCATAGAGCTTGGCGGCGACCTATCATGGCATAGGAGGGGCTATAGAATCTATGACCATCCTGCTGCCCTAAAGCCTACACTAGCGTATGCGCTGCTAAGGCTTTCTGGCGCAGAGGATGGGGATACAATACTTGACCCCATGTGTGGTGGCGGGACCGTCGCTATCGAGGCCGCTTATTTGTTCGAGTCCTCGAATATAATATGTATGGATAAGAATCCTCGTCACATAGAAGGCGCGAAGCTGAATGCGAAGGCCGCGCTAGTATACCCGCGTATCAAGTTCCTAGTCGGGGATGCGACAAGGCTATCTAGGTACGTCTCGAGAGTAGATGTCATTGTCTCGAACCCACCCTATGGGATTAGAATGGGTAGTCCATGGGAAGTTCGAAAAGTCTACAACAAGTTCCTAGAGGAGGCAACAACTCTGGTAAGTAAGAGTATAACGCTTATCACTACGGAGCACGTGGTGGTCAAAGAGTCTCTTAGGAAGAATGGGTGGAGGATAGTCGAGGATAGAGTAGTCGCTCACGGCAATTTACACCCACATATAATAGTGGGTAGTCGATAATGCAACTAGTCTCGCAGCATTAAAATAATGCTCTATAAGAGCTAGCGTTTAATACCTAGAGTTGCTCTCTGGGAGAGCAAGGGGCCACAAAGCAGAGGGGTGGCTACGGTATGCCGCAAAAACCCGCGCGGTGCTTTACGAAGAGGAGATCAAAGGCATTCTCAGGCCCTGCTTATACGAGGCATGAGTACATACACGGTGTGCCTCCGCCAAAGATACAGAAGTTCACGATGGGTAATCCGCATGGTGATTATGACTACTTGTTAGAGCTCTATGTGCTAGAGCGGGGACAGATAAGGCATAACGCCCTGGAAGCTGCCCGAGTAATGGTTCATAAGTACTTGTCCACAACAATAGGTGACACGAACTACCTGTTCCGAGTGAGGGTATATCCCCACCACGTGCTCAGAGAGCATAAAATGATGGCGTTTGCTGGTGCAGACCGTCTACAAGAGGGTATGAGGCTTGCATTCGGTAAGCCAGTGGGTACAGCGGCCCGCGTATTTCCGGGGCAAGCAGTACTAGAGGTAAGAGTGCGCCAGGAACACCTAGATCATGCGAAAGAGGCTCTTCGCCGCGGCGCCTCAAAGCTACCATTACCGAGCAGGATAAGAATTATCCCCCTTAAACCAGAGCTGCAAAAATCAGCAAGCTAGCAATACTGTTTTCGTAGGGCCTAGTTTTATGCCAGACGGGTGCAGTTATGTCCTAGACTCGTATCTTTTCGATTTCACACCCCTTACCAGAAAGCTTAGCAAAGCTTCTAAGAATAAAGAGATCAAACTATATCTCGAAGCTCCTCAAGGATTCGTGCGCCTGCTAAGGAGGATTAGCGGCTTTCTCGAAGAGTGCCTTGCAAGTAGGGGATACCGTGTATCAACTCATGTCAAGCTTGAGCCATCTTTTGGCGCTTGCTCGCTTAGCATTGATGACCTTAGGTATATTGGTGAGAACGTATTTCTCATCCATATAGGTCACGAGCCTTACGTGTACCCCCTATGTGATGGAAGACTGTGTATGTACGGGGCGAGGAACGGTAACATAGTGTTTATCCCCGGCGAGTACCTTGGCGGAGACACTGAAAAGCTATTATTAAATATTGTTGAATTCACTAAGGACAAGGATGTGAAGCGTTTAGGGCTAGGCTACTCTGTTCAGCACAAATCCCTAGCCCATAAACTAGCTACCATTCTTAGCCAGCAGGGATATGAAGTGAAAATAGTGGCCCCGGTTCTCGGTTGCTATTACTACAACCTTCTTAAGCAGAGAGAACTAGTAGATGCTTATATGATTGTAGCAGGCGGTTATTTCCACGCCCTGGGGCTGGGCCTAGCGCTTGGCGGCAGCAAAATAGTTATGAGAGTTGATCCATATACTAATCGCGTAGAGGACATATCCCGTGACATTGTGCGTGTGCTATCGAAGAGGTACTGGCTTCTCGCCTCATTAGATAATGTACGTAACCTCGGCATAATCATGGGCTTGTTGCCGGGTCAATATAGGCCCTGGATAGCTAGTTTCATAGAGTCACTGGCCCAGCGTAGAGGTATAAAGACGCAGCGGCTCTATGCCAGGTATCTTAGCAGGGAGATACTTGATAACCTAAGCCCAGACGATTACGACGCCTACGTCGTCACATCGTGTCCAAGGCTGGCGATAGATGATCTAGGAGATTATTGGAAGCCTGTGCTTACGCCCGCAGAGGCTCGGTTATGGCTAATGAGTGCGAAGTATGAGCTTGATTACACGTTTCCTTGGTGAATAGGTATTGAAAATATCGAAGCTAGTGATACTGCTCGAGAGAGAGGTTCCTCGTTTTAGTAGGCCGAAGCGCTTGTTAGAGCAGTACAGAACCCCGCCTGAAATAGCTATTGAGATCGCTTCCTGGATCCGTAGCCTCGGGTGCAGAGTTGCCATAGATCTCGGTGCTGGCACGGGCATGATAGCCTATGCATTATCTCTACTAGGCACATATACGGTGGCAATCGAGATAGATATTGATGCCTTAAACGATGCCGCGAGCTCCGCGCTTAGACCTGTGGCTCTGACTGATTTCGTTCAGGCAGATGTAGAGTACTTGCCTCTAAGAGAGACAATCCAGTCACTATGTGTGGCTGAGAACCCTCCTTTCGGGATGTATCGTAGGGGTATAGATACGCTCTTTCTTAGAGCTGCTGCTAGGCTAGGAGCCGAGTACATCGCGTCTATTCACCATGGCGGCTCGGATAAGACTCTTAAGTATCTTAGAGAATTTATGCGTGAACGAGGATACGGTCTCAAACATATTGAGCGGTTTAAGTTCCCAATACCAGCTACCCACCGTAGCCATATTAGGCACATCTATTATGTGCCCGCGCTACTACTGCTCTTTGAGAAAAGGGTGCGGGAGACATGAGCACGATGCTAGCGAATATAGTGGGCAAGAAGGTGTTTCCCGGAGACATACTTTGTGCTATTGAGGAATTCTTGCCAGGAGACGGCGTATACGTAGATAACGGATACATACGGGCAGCACGGTTCGGTATAGTTGAGATCGATTTCACCTCAAGAAGAATACATGTAAAACCCTTGGGTAAGAAACCACGCCTGCCTGGAAAAGGCTCAGTAGTTTATGGCGTTGTCACGGGAGTGCCAAGAGAGGAGCTTGCATTTGTCAAAATATTTGCCGATGAGAGGATGGTGCCATTTAATGGGTTTTTTAGCGGAGTACTACATATATCGCAGGCAAGCGACTCACCCGGCCAGCATAGCATATATGATTTTGTCAAACCTGGTGATTTCGTGAGAGCTACCATAGTGTCGCCCTCAGCGCCCTATTTGCTTTCAATAAGGAGGCCGCAGGACGGTGTAATACTAGCCTATTGCTCGGTATGTGGTGCCCCATTATATAAGGTGCCTGGAAGCCCGTATCTTGTTTGTAAGCGTTGCGGAAATAAGGAGAAACGTAAAGTGGCGATACACTACTTATTGGAGGAGCGTAGAAAGAGGTAGGATCTACGTGCCAGCGAGAGTGATTAGGAAGAAACTGTACGTTATCAGGGTACCGCCTGGGCTGCCTGAGGAAAAGGTTTATGAGAAAATATCGAGCAGTATTAGGGCGCCTTTTGCAGAAATAAGTGTACGCGGCGATAAAGCATTTATAGAAATAGTTGGCACAGAGGCTGAGATAAAGGATTCCTGGTACAAGGTTAAGAACGTCATCCAGGATCTATGGGAACTATATCGACTCGAAAGAAACCATGAGGCGCTCATCGAATCCATAGTCAAGGAGTCCGGTCGTACCTTTCCTCCAGATGCACTGGTCTCCGCTCTTAAGCTAAGAGGATATGATGCTAGACTAAGTGAAGATAAACAACGCTTATACACCAATGCACCAGCCAGTACCGTGATTGAGATAGCCCGCCAGATAGCGGAAATAATTGACGAGATAAGATTCCGGGTAAAAGGTACAGCTGCAAAACGCATGATAGCAGCCCTTGCCGCAGGCCTCCTCGTAGACGCTGAGAAAGTAATAGAGTATGGGTTAAAAACCAGAGTCCTTGAAGAAAGTGAGGATGGTATTAGGTTGCGGGAAGAATGGAGGCGGGGCTTAAGAAAAATAGCAGTCATGCTTAAGGGTGCAGAGCTGGGCTCCGAATAGGTGGGGCTGAAAGCGCGATGAGTAGCCAAGTACAGGTGCCTAGTAAGTCGAAACTCAAGCTGTTAAAACGTGAAAAGGACTCAATAGAGGTCGAGCTCGAAGGAGAGGATCATACAATAGCTAACCTAATAGCCAAGTACGCTATCCACAAGAAAGGTGTTGTCTACTCATCTTACATAGTATCTCATCCCCTAATAGGTAATCCAGTAATAGTTCTCTCAACCGATGGTAGTCGCGACCCATTAGAGGTGCTTGAAGAAGTGCTGAACGATATAATAAGCGATGCAAAAGAGTTTCGGGAGAAGCTACAAGAGGTTATTTCAAATAATGTGCGTTGCGAAGAGGGAGGCTAGACTCCTCCTAATAAGTCCGTGCGAAGGCTCGGAACTATATGTTGCCCTAGTATTTAGGGGGCCGCAGAGGATAGAATATGCTAGCCTAGGTACTTGGGATAGCTTAGAGAAGTTTAAGAATTTAAGCATATTCGATGAGATACGTTATGGGTGGCCAGAGGAGTTTGCTAAAAGAATGAGAGTTAAGCCTCTCCCCAGCTTGGAGGAATATTTTGGCTCGTGCCTTGCCTGTGTAAAGAATTTTATAAAAACTATGTGCAATATATCTGATAGCTTAATAGTTTACAATAGCTCTTTACATTTTAGATCGCTTAGAGAAAATAATAAGAGGAGCCAGTACCTAGGAGAGAGAGCAACTGGCTAACACAGAACTCCAAGCCAGCAACAATGGTGGAGAAAGGGTGATGAATATATGAAGTTTTGCCCTCGCTGCGGCTCACTAATGGTTGTCAAGACTATTAATGGTAAAAAAGTCTGGATATGTCCTAGCTGTGGATACACCGAGGAGGTCAAGAATGATGGAAGCATATCTGCTCTCGTCCTAAAACAGAGGATAAAGCACAGCGAGAAGGAGCGTATAGTGGTTGTACCTAAGGATATCAACTGGGAGGCTATGCCGAAAACAAGGGTGACGTGCCCTCGCTGCGGCTATCACGAGGCATACTATTGGGTTGTACAGACTCGTAGAGCGGATGAGCCTCCGACAAGGTTCTTTAAATGCGTTCGCTGCGGGTATGTGTGGAGGGAGTATGACTGAGGAGAACCCTCTAAGCATGTGTGAGGAAATCGAATACTTTGTACGCTTGTTTCAGAAGTTATTAGAGGATGTAGAGGAAGCGTATTTTCGTACCCCGGTCTACATATCCTCCCGGCCATATGTCGAGCGCATGCTAAGATTAATACAATCCGGGCTGAGCGAGTCCATGGCTTTGATGCGTAAGTGCCGAGAAGAGAGGGCTTAAGGACGGTTTTTATGCATAGACCTTTTCTAGCTAAGTCTACTAGATACTAGCTTCTCGGGAGAGAACGTATGAAGCTAGTATTCTTTGATGCACGAGTATGGCGTTACCTCGTCTCAGCGATATCCAAGGTCATAGAGGAGGGAGTATTCATAGTTGATCCAGAAAGCGGTCTCAGATTTAGAGCCATGGATCCATCCCACGTCATTCTGCTTGATATGGTGTTTCCACGTGAATCGTTCGAAGAATACGAGGTTGATAAGGAATACCAGCTGGGTGTAAACCTTGAGGATCTTGCCAAGGTGTTAAGGAGGGCGCGGAAGGAGGATAAGTTAGAGATTAGAGCTGATGAAAACACGGTCTCAGTAGCGTTCATAGGTAAGGGGTATCGGGAGTTCACCTTGCCTTTGCTCGATATAACGGCAGAGGACATACCTGAGCCCGAGTTAGAGTTCAAAGCTAGTATAAAGGTTATGAGCGACGTGTATAGGGATACCATAAAGGATATAGAGCTAGTAGGTGATGTGATTAAGTTTACTGCGTCAGAAAACGAGTTTCGTGTCGAATCTTCTAGCGAGCTTGCTGAGGCGGAAATAATATACACTATGGAGAGCGGTAGTATTATAGAGATGAGTGTTGAGGAGACGCAGTCAGCGATGTATACTTTGGAGTATTTTAGCGACCTCTCTAGCGCTGCTAGAGTCGCAGATACTATAACCATCCGGTTTAGTAGCGAGATGCCAGCCCTCATAGAGCACGAAATACCTCAGGGAGCGAAATTTAGCTTCCTAATAGCGCCGCGTGTGGAGTAATGACGGCATATCTGCTCTGGCCCTAGCTGGGCTGGGAGTATTACCAAGCCTTACTATAGGGAGTGAAAATGGGAGATGTTTTTAGAAAAACTATCTACTTTTTAGAAAAAATGGCGAGAGAGTATTATAGGAAAAGAACGCCCTGGGTTCCAAGCGACTTTATGCTAAGAGAATTCGCCGCTCAGCCTTGGCGCAGTAAAACTTATATAAGGCACCTATCTTTTCAAAGTATAGATGAGATATCAAAATTTATAGTATCTAAGTCTCCTCGTCATTTCTACTACTCGTCAGCACGGTATAACCAGCCCGAAGTAAGCGATATGGATATGAAGGGTTGGCGCTCCTCCGATCTCATATTCGATATAGATGCCGACCACTTGCCAGAATGCAAGGATAAGGTAATCGAGATAAAAGTCGAAGAGACTGGTGAAAAAACAAGCCTAGTTGACGATAAGTGCATAGAACGTGCAGCTCTACGCGCCCTCATACTTAGAGACATACTCGTATACGAGCTGGGAATAGATGAGAAAAGAATAGCATTAGAGTTCTCCGGTAATAGGGGGTTTCATATCACAGCGTATCTTGACGATAACGATGAACTCGCTAAAAGTACTTCGGATGTTAGGAGAGAAATAGTTAATTACGTCAAGGCAGTAGGCTTATCCGAGGACACTCTTAAGCCTTGGATGAGAATAAGTGTGCGCAGAGGACGCCCAGCACCCATTCTACCGTCTCCCCATAGTGGTGGGGCTAGGGGGCGCTTAGCTAGAATAATGGTGCTTATAGCGCGGCGTCGCGGGCTCCGAAAACTATTATCAAGACTATATAATTATCAAGCCGCGAACGTAGTTTACGATGAAGAGACCCAGCAACTAGAGGAGGAGGCTCGACAACTCATAGGGGTTGAGATAGATGAACAAGTCACTATTGATGTTTCGAGGCTCATACGGGCTCCTTGGAGCCTGAACGGTAAAACTATGTTACCAGTAATCCCTCTAAAAGAGCAACAACTTATGGAATTTAAGCTCTCTTTCTCTCTTTCTCCTTTCGCCAACGAAGAGCCTATTCGTATACGCTTGTTAACCGATATTCCACCGGTTATTAGGATCTTGGGGACCAAGCTGAGTTTACGAAGAAACGACAAGCCTAGACTTGAGGCTCCTCTAGCGCTTTATTTACTTAGTAAAGGTCTTGCTGTATTAGAGGAGGGTGGTGGGTAAGTGGTTGATATTTTTGAGGAAAGCGGGCTTCAGGCTATTGTTGATTTAGCAAAAAAGCTATTAGAGAAGCCAGTAATGGATGAGACATTTTACAGCAATGTTAGGAGGTATAGGGAGAGCCTTGCTAAAACATTTCTATCAATAAACATGTATAAGTATGATGATATACTTAAAAAATATATTAGTATATCTAACAAGGCTGTGGAGATATTTATAAAAGTGTTCAGCAACATTAACAGCATCAGTGTTAATGAAGCTCTTATAAAGTTATCTGGCATCCTTGGGCTCTCAATCCAAGGCAATGGGTGCTTCCTCATAGAGCTGAAAGAGGGTGCGGAAATTAAGGGAAAGTATAGAGGCCCCGGTTCCATAGTATGCATAGACCCCGAAAAAGCCGCCCACCTAGTACTGGCTGGGATGGCGTCCCCCCTATGGAGCGGCATAGAGAAAGTTATGGAGGTCTCACAGACTAGTATTTAAGCCAGAACCCAGCTTTGTGTGATGAGGGTGCCAGATAAGGGGCTGGGGAGTGATAAGCCGTGAAGGTGCCAAAAGTTATAGTGACGTACTGTCCGCGATGTAGGACGCACACGCCGCACACCGTCATGATATATAAGCATGGCAAGAGACGTAGCCTCGCCGAGGGTGAGCGCAGATATCGTAGAAAACAGGAGGGCTATGGTAGCAAGAGAAAACCTGAGCAGAAGAGATTCGCTAAGGTTACAAAGAAGGTTGTTTTGAAACTAAAGTGCCAGAAATGTGGTTACATACTGCACCGTAGGGGAATAAGGCTTAAGAAGGTAGAGTTAGTTGAGGTGAGATAATCATGGTCAAGAGGCTAAAAATACTGGTTCCACAGCCACGAAGTAGGTTCCTCTTAGTTCGCTGCCCTGTTTGTGGGAACGAGCAAGTAGTATTTAGCCATGCGACATTTCCTGTACGCTGCCTAGTCTGTGGTGCTCAGCTAGTTGAGCCGACGGGAGGAAAAGCAAAGATACTAGGGCAGGTAGTAAGGGTTCTTGGATAAGTATACTATCTTTCCTATCTTGGCTCTAATGCATAGCAATATATGTGTAAATAGTACTTTTTACCCACTTTAGCTCGCTAGGGGGACATAATTATAGTTTTGTATCGAGTACATGGGGTGATACAGCATGGTTGTTAGAAGAAAGGAGTTGCCAGACGTGGGTGAGCTCGTAGTAGCTACAGTGAGAGAAGTATATGATTATGGTGCTTATCTTAATCTGGATGAATACGGTGGCCTAGAGGCTTACCTTCCTTGGAGCGAGGTTGCTTCCAGATGGGTGCGTAGTATCCACGACGTTGTTAAGCCTGGGCAGAAAGTGGTAGTAAAAGTAATACGTGTTCATAGAAGGAGGAAAACTGTAGACGTATCGCTAAAAAGAGTCACAGATAGTGAAAGAAAGAGGAAAATGGCTCAATGGAAGAGGGAGCAGAAGGCACTAAAAATACTTGAGATAATTGGTCAGAAGAAGGGAAAAACACTAGAAGAAGTATATGAGCTCGTTGGGCGCAAGCTGGAGAATGCGTATGGGGATTTAATGACCGCTTTTGAGGAGGCAGTCATACGAGGAGAGGAGGCGCTTAGATCAGCAGGGATACCGGAGGAGTGGATAGAGCCCATCCTTGAAGAGGTTAAGCGCCACGTACATGTTAAGAGGGTGAAGATAGAGGGGACTATAGTTGCTCTATCCAGGGCAGGTGATGGTGTTGAGAGGGTAAGGAAGGTGTTACTATCTATGAAGAATAAGCTTCTCGGATTCTCGAAGGACATCAGCGCTCGTCTCTACACCGTTGGTGCGCCACGCTATAAAGTAGAAATGGAAGCATATGACTATAAGACTCTGGAGAATGCTCTTGAGGAGGCCCTGGAGGAGGCTGAAAAAGCAGCTAAGCAGCTAGGTGTGGAGTTTAGCTTCTCGCGTGAAAGGAGATGAGGTGATAGATAGGTGCAATGGCTTCTAAGAAGATGTAGTGTGTGTGGACGCTATACTCTTAGGAGAGATAAGTGTCCTCTATGTGGAGGCCCTGTCCAAGTGCCTCATCCTCCTAGATTCTCGCCAGAAGATAAGTATGTTGCATATCGTTACCGTATGAAGCTACTTGCTATACAGGAGAGGAGACAGGATTAGAAAATTACATTGTGATCGCATTGTCGGTGTTTTTACCAGGGTACTGGTTTGAGTCTAAGGCGGTGAGCGGCCACATTAGTCGCCCTATGTAGTATTATTATAATTGGTGCGAAGCCTAGTATGATTCTCGGATCAAGTACTATGTGTGCAACGTATAGTAGGTAGAGAACGCCCGAATAGAAATCAAGCTGGTCAAGTACTGGTGCTGGTGCTCCTCTTGCGAGCCCTAATCTTCTTTTGATAAATGCTCCAAGAATATCGCCTAGGAGCGCGCCGAGGGATGCGAGTACACCTGCGTAGAAAATTAAGGGTGAGCAGGTGAGGGCGGAGAGCAAGAACGCTATAACGGATCCGTAAAGAAACCCTATTATTAGTCCTTCCCATGTCTTACCGGGGCCTAGTAACGGTCTCCCATCGGGTAGGCGAACTCCCCTATCAATCGGTGTGCCCTTGTATCGTAGCAGTACTGGTGACCCATTTGCTGCCAGCGCTGGTAGTATTACGAGTATTGAGTCCAGGGGGCTCAACAAGTGCTCCATTCTATTCCACCTTTGGATATTTTGAAAGTTGCTTCAAAACTCCTTGGCCTCTCAATCAATATCCTTCTAAGATTACCCCCTACATGCTCAAGACGCGCGATACCCTTGCTCCAGAAATATATAGCGTTCTCTGCAAGCGGCCTATCCTCCCCTGCCCCGGGATCCCTATGCACCATAGCTGTAAGAATAATGGGTAGTCCTAAAACTTCGTGAATACGACGCAGCGCTGCGAGAGCGAAAAGAGTAGCACTATACCCTGCTCCCCCCTCTCGTGCAAAGACGTTAATAGGGTCAAACACGGCTAGGTCAAACATGTGGAAATTATGCCTTAACAATACATCTACCAGGTCAACATAATCGGTGACGTTTCTTAACAAGATTATTCTAAGATTAATGCCTAGTGTACTCATTCTCTCAACTGTTGGTGCCAGTTGGGTACTAACATATAGGCACGAGGATATACAGTAGTATTTTACAAACTCCAATGCAAGATTAGTTTTACCAGAACCTGGCCCACCATAGATGGTTAGCAATGTAGGCCAGCCTAGCACGTCTAGAACTTTTTTGCAGAGAGCCACTTATCCTCCCCTTCTCCGAAACTAGCATAACTCTCTAGGGGGTAACGGGCGGCTCAATGACGACTAATGTAATCGCCTGGATTAATAATATGGAACTGGCTCATAAATTTCTAGAGCTAGCCAGGATCATGGGCTTAAACGTTAAGATACCGAGATCAATAAATATAAAGTGCGATAGAAACGATATAATTATAACAGATGATCCCGGTGTTTTCTCATCGCTTCGGAGAGGTTGTAGAATAATTCTCATAAGGAATAACGATACGTTGTCAAGCCTCATCGATATCGTATCAGTGTTGATCGGGACCCCGTCAGAGATAGTTGTTGGCGTGGACTTGGGCAAAAATAAGCTTGCTTATGTAGTGATAGCTGCAGGCTCAGTACTAGACTATGGGATCTGTATTAACTGCATAGAGGATTTTGTAGAAAAAATCTGTAGAATTGGGTCAAGGAAAGTAGTTGTGGGTATAGGCTACACGGACAGTGTTTCTAGGGCTGCAGAGAAGCTCTACCAGCTACTCCACGGGTGCGGAGTAGAGGCGGTAATAGTAAACGAAGAAGAGTCCAATAGAACTACTCTTATGGGGCTTAGGGGAAGCGAACAATTACGGAAAACCGATCTGAGAGCCGCTGCGATAGTAGCTTTGCGCTCAAGGTCTTGGAAGAGGTAGCTACTAAGCGGTTGTCAGCGAGGGGTTATGAAATGATTACAAGGATTAGACTAGACCCGGGGCAAATTGTTAGAGTGATGGGTCCTGCACGGGCTAGAGTTGTTTCGGGCCAAGTGCTCGTGCTCGGTGCTATTTTTAATCCAGGCGATGAGTTCGCTATAAGCAAGTATAGAAGCTATGCGATAAAGGGTTTAGTTGAAACTAGTATTGAGATAGTGCTTGATGCTGGCGGCTCTATAGAGAAGCCGTTACCCGGAGAAGAGGTTATAGATAAATGGGTTAGTGAAATAGATTCCCTCATACAGAAGGGATGCCGACGCATTATAGTAGTCGGGCCCGTTGATTCGGGTAAAACCAGTGTCGTCGCTCTTGCGAGTAATAGAAGCCTATTAAGAGGGTTTAGAGTCGGCGTCATTGACGCCGATGTGGGTCAAGCTGATATAGGCCCACCAGCTTCCGTATCAGCCTCCGTAGTTTCTAAGCAGATTCTATGGCTTAGAGAGCTCGAGGCGGATCACATCAGGTTTATAGGCTCTATTACGCCTCAGCGAAACGAGCGAAGAATAGTAGCAGCAGTGGTTGACCTAGTATCAAGGCTAGAGAGGAAAGGCGTGGATACAATAATAGTTGATACTGATGGGTGGATTCAGGGTATTAACTCGATAGAATACAAAGCCGAGATGGCTAGATTCATAAACGCGGATGCAGTAATAATAGTTGGTGACGATTTCCTATACCAATCAGTTAAGCAGATTTTCTCGGGTCTCCCCTGCCGAGCTGTGTTCCTCGAGTCTCCTAAGATAAGGCGCGAACGTAGCAGAGACGAGAGGAGAGCGCTTAGAAGTGAGGCGTATAGGAGGTATCTTACGCCGTTGTATGAACGTTTGGTTGATCTAAGTAGTGTCTCGATATATGGTTCGTGTTTCTTTTCAGGGAGGCGGGTTAGGGGCAGAGAGGAAGAGTTTCAGAAAATGCTGCGCGTGAGGGTACTTGGTGTAAGTGAGACAAGCGATACGTACTATGTTGTTACAGAGGGGCAGCCCCCGGCTCAGGCTATTGGGGCAGCTATAGAGAGGCTTGAGAAGCAAGTCTATGTACTGGATAAAAACATTGCTAGGGGTGCACTATTATCAATAATAGGTAGTGATTACCAAGAAAAAGCGCTAGGGATACTCAAAGACTTTGATCTTGGCAAGAGCGTCGCCATTATAGCAACACCCTATACGGGGAAGATTAAAGGAATAATATTCGGCAGCATACGCTTAGGCGAGGACTTCGAGGAACTAGGTAAGCCATTAAGGTGTGTAATATGAGTTTGTGCCCAAGCGGCGCAATAGACGAGTTCCTAGAAGATCTTGGCTCGTATAAGCCAAAGGAGCACATTATTAGCTGTAATAAAGTTGTGGAGTTGATTAGGAAGTATGATGAGCCGATAATATTTCGTATAGATAATAAGCCTTATACTTTTATATCTAATCTGGTTGCGGCACGAGGTAACTTGTATAGAGCGCTTAGAGCGAATAACGATAAAGAGGCTTATGAAAGGCTTATGAGAGCTGTTAGAGAGCCTGGCCGCCTTGTTTACGAGGACTTTAATAAGTATTTTCAATACCGTTCATCAAGTGTAGTAGATCTACCCGCCATAAGATTTTATGAACGAGATGGCGGCGAATACATTTCGTCATCAATGTTCGTTGCATGCAGTGATGGTATCTGCAACGCCTCTATACACAGGATCATGGTCAATACGGAGCAAAACTACGCTGCAGCTCGGATAGTGCCGCGCCATCTTTACACACTACTGCGTGAGAAGGGCTCACTACCCGTAGCCATAAGTATAGGTACACATCCCTTAGTTCTCCTCGCTGCCGCTATGAGTCCTCCTCTAGGCTTCTTCGAATTAAATGTCGCAGCCTCTCTGCTGGGCGGATGTATGAGGGTATGCAAGACACCGTATTTCGGCTTACCAGTTCCGTGCGGCTCCTCGCTAGTCGTCGAGGCTGTGCTTGGCCCTGAGCGTCGAAGAGAAGGGCCTTTCGTTGATTTATTGCAATTATACGATCGTGTACGAGATGAGCCTGTACTCCACGTCAAAGCTATATATACTAATAAGGTGTATACACCGCTTATCCACGCGATTCTCCCCGGAGGCTATGAACACATGATTCTGATGGGGTTCCCACGGGAAGCAGCAATATACGAAGCAGTTTCACGGGCAATTCCACGAGTCCATAAGGTGAGGCTAACAAGAGGCGGAGGAATGTGGCTCCACGCGGTCGTATCCATAGAGAAAACACATGACGGTGACGGTAAGACAGCGGCTTTCGCCGCTCTTGCAGCGCACCCAAGCCTAAAACACGTAATAGTTGTCGATGAGGACATAGACCCGGATGATCCATGGGAAGTGGAGTGGGCCATAGCCACTAGGGTACAGGCAGACCGCGATGTCGTAATAATAAGGAACTCGCGTGGTTCAACTCTCGACCCGAGCGCAGAGGAGGGGCTCACAGCCAAGATGATAATAGACGCGACCGCCCCCCTTTCTAGGAGAAAAGAGTTCGAGAGACCAAGGAGCTAGGGTTCCGAGACATGTACTTATCTAAAGAGGAAGAAAGCATGCTTAATGGGGAGGAAGGAGAAGCAGCGAGGCTAGCGATGAAACTCGTAGTTAAGGTGGGAGAGGCTCTGGGAGCTGAGCGCCTGGTTAAGATAAGCCATGCGCATGCAAGCGGGATATCGTATGATAACATAGGCGATGCCGGGCTAGAGTTCTTAGAGAACCTATACAATGGCGGCGGAAGAGTAAGAGTATTCTCAACGTTCAACCCTGTAGGAATGTGTATAGGGCTAGAACCTCCTCCGAGACTAAGAGAAGATCCTAATTTTGTCAAAAAACAGGTGAAAATAATTAAACTCCTAAGGCTTATGGGTTTCGAAGATAGCGTAACATGTACGCCTTACCGTATAAGGACTCCCCGTCTCGGCGAGCACCTTGCCTGGGGGGAGTCAAGCGCTGTCGCAGCAGCTAACACCCTCTACGGCGCGCGTACTAACCGCGAAGGTGGCCCCCTTGCTCTAGCAGCCGCTATTGTGGGGAGAACCTACTATTGGGGATTACACATAGAGGAGAACAGGCAGCCAACTATAAGGCTCCGTGTACCTGGCTTCAATATAGATGATGAGGTGACCGCGGGGCTCCTAGGGTACTACATGGGCATTAATATGAGCGATAACGTGCCGCTTGTCGATGCAAAAGTAACTAGTGAGCGCTATGTGATATCCATGTGTGCTGCGGCGGCGGCAAGTGGTAATATAGCTATGTGCTTAGTGAAAGGAGTATCGCCCGAATATCGCGAACCCAGAGACCCTATTGAGGGAGTAGAGGTAAGTTACTCGGATTTAACAAGTTTGAAGGAAACAATAGAATCAGCTAGCCTAGATGAAGCTGAGCTATTCTTTACCGGTTGTCCTCACCACGATGTAGATCTCTTATTCCAGGTAGCAGAGTACTTATCCGCTAAGAACGTGGCAAAGCTGAAGAGAGAACTATGGATAGCAATACCTGGCTATAGGGCTAGCAAGGTAAGAGACCTCGCAGATGCTCTTCGTCGCAAAAACGTATACGTAGTGCCTGGAACATGTATAGTGGTTTCAAGGCTCCGCGGAAAAGCTGACGCGATTGCAACTGATTCACTGAAGACAGCCTTTTACATGCCTCGTAGACACAACATAAGAGTCGCCTTAAGCACCATATGGGAATTCATAGACAAGTTTTCAGCATAGCTAGGCACCAATAGGAGCCCTAGGTGTAGCGCCTTGGAGATAGTGGTGAAGCTACGCGGATACGTGGAAGGCGTGGCAGAGGCCCCCCTCGTTGTAGTGAAGCACCGTATATCATTTTACGGAGAGGTTCACGAGGGTAAACTAGTTGATGGCCGCGCACTAGCTAATAGAATACTAGTAGCTGAAGGTACACGTGGAAGCACTGTAGCCCCTTACATAATCTATGGATTAAGCAAAAAAGGACAAGCCCCTAAAGCTATAGTTGTTAGCAAAATCGAGCCAATGCTTGTAGCGGGCTGCGTTATGGCATCTATTCCACTAGCAGGAGGGCTTCCAAGAAACATCATTGATAAATTGAGAGATGGATGCAAAGGCAAGCTTGTAGTAGAACCGCCTTCAGCCCAAATGATCATAACATGCTAATCCTTCTCATCTTTAACCTCCTCTTTAACACTCCTAGCCCTCTCAGCAGTCTTCATTGTAGCTAATATGCGCTCAGTACGCTCCAATACGTCAAGCCACTTACCCAGCTCGGCAATCCCCTCGGCGCCCCTCTCCATAGCCCTAGCTATCTCCTCGGCTGCGAGTCTCTCCAGACGCTCTAGTACACCCTGAACAGTTATCCTCGTCACTTCGCTCTCAGTTTTAACGATATAAACCCTGCCATGAACAGGGCAAATAACCTCTCCACTTCTAAGCCTAAATAATGGCAATCCGCATATAGGGCATCTCTCTGAAAGCATTGTAGCACCAGCACGTAACAAATCAGCCATCTTCTTAATCACGTCCTGGTTCTTATTCCCCTCTTCACGTCTAAAGCTCAAAACGCACACCCAACTACTTATCAACACTTGAAGCGGTACGTATAAACTAGATTCTAGGAAAAAGGGGAATGCACGGCAGAGGTAAAGCCCCTCGGGGGCTCCAAAACAGCCCGAGATAATTACCGCGAGGGGTGATTAGATAATGGCGGCCCCCATATATGATAACCAGGCAAAGATAAGACAAGCCATAGTAATGCTTATGAGAATAATAAATGATACAGCTGTTCCTAGGAATATAAGAAGAGCAGCAACAGAGGCAATTAAACAACTACGCGATGAATCAATAAGCCCTGCTGTAAGAGCAGCTAATGCAATAAGCATTCTCGATGAAATAAGCCAGGACCCCAATATGCCCATCTACGCGAGAACAATAATATGGAACGTCATAACATTGCTTGAAACAGTAAAGGACTAATCACCTACTATTAGAGAACAAAATACAAATATGTTTTGTTTTATAAGATAAGTTTCTTGCCAGCTTATTATATCTTAGTCAAACAACTATTTTAAACAATTATCTCTATTACCTGTGCCCGTGGATCGTACCTGGGCTCAGCGTGTACCTCGGGTATCTTTATTCCCTCTTTTCGTAGCAAATGCTCTATAGCCGCTCTAATGACCTCGCTTCTTGACATTCCTTTCATCTTCGCATAGGTATCAAGAACTCTTAACAGCTCCTCGTCTAGTTTAAATGTGACTATGCGCTGCATAACATATCTCCCCTACTTATAGTGTTACCTAGTGTTGACAGAATATAGAAGGAGGTATGGATGAGTGCTCCATAGGGGGAGGGGGCTAAGCGTAACTAAACCAACCTACACGATATTATCGATTTTATCAGTAAAGGTACTTAGATGCGATTCTGGAGTATAATCCATGAATGTAGGGAAGGTCTTATGGTGCGGGGGGTGGGATTTGAACCCACGCAGGCCTACGCCAGCGGGTCCTGAGCCCGCCCCCTTTGACCTGGCTCGGGCACCCCCGCGCCCTCTTGGCCCAGTGCTCACCGTGTTTTCTACTACTAGTGGCTACGGGTATAGGGTTTTTGTGGCTGACTCTCTTGGCTCTATTTTTGGCTAGCTAGTCTTTTTGCTTCTTCAAGGGCCTTCTCATACATTGCTGCGGTTATGATGCCTTTTCTAAAGATTTGATCA
The DNA here is from genome assembly GCA_026986935.1 of Pyrodictiaceae archaeon. Lineage (GTDB taxonomy): Archaea > Thermoproteota > Thermoprotei_A > Sulfolobales > Pyrodictiaceae > Pyrofollis. Next base: position 26,810 of record JALSNP010000062.1, read on the forward strand.
AGTAAATCTTGGTCTATTATCTGGGTTTCTCCCTGTGGGTTTTTGATAACGTCTATTTCTAGGTCTAGGTACATTATTCCCTCCTCGGTGAGCTCTGGTGGCGTGTTTATGTTTATGTAGACCCCTTTTAGTTCTCCATTTGCGGAGTAGTATGTGTGTCTTATTACCCACTCCTTGGTGTTGATCTCCGTTATTATGCGGTCCCCGGGTTCTTTCTCTATGTTTAGCCCGTCGTATACACCTTTACTATGTATTATCCGTTCAAGGATCATTATAATACTATCCCGGTCTCTATATATGTTTTTCAACCTTGCATTACCAAGCTCTATTATTTCCGCGCTTGGCTTTATGTGAAGGATTTTTATGCGGTGTTTTTGCCTATAGTGCTCCATTATGGTGTCTGTGAGAGCTTCTACAAGCGCGTCCTCGCTTACGCCTCTCTGCTTCAACTTCTCAGCGTAGTCAACAATGGCTGAGAATGAGGGGAGATTACTTTTTACCGAGTGATGAAGTCTTATTGTTGGAGTTACTTCGTCGCGTACGCGGTCTAAATACTCTTTGTCAACACTGCTTAGCCTTGCTAGGGCTACGAGTTCTCCCTTACTATATTGTTTCCCAGCGTCCCCGTGCTCGGCCTCATGTTTTATCCTCTCAAGAGACCTTATTAGCTCCTCTAAATGTTTTCGAAGAGTTTCTTCATCGGCGAACTGGCTGCTGCTACGCCAATGAACGCTAAGCCCCTTTGACGTAGCTATCGAGGCTAGGGCTACTAGTTCTGCCTTCTTAGCAGTATTCCTCACGTGCTCGCTTACCGTGACCCGCGGCTTCTCAGCGGCCTCGTAGACTATGGCATAATCCCCTATTATGCGCGCCCCAGGGACCAGTCTAGGTTTCTCATAAGGTTTTACACCGGGTCTTACCACTGACGCCACGAGTTGCTCGTTCTCCCTACAATTCGTGGCTAAGAGTTCTGCCTCGATGCCTCCAGCATCCACGATACATGTGTTTTCATCTCTCCTTATTACTAGTACTTTGATAGTGCTGTGTAACGCTAGGGGCGAAACCCAGTAGAAGGAGTATTTAAGATGTCTTTGTAGAGCCGAAAGAACCCTATCAGCTTTCCCCTCGTAACCTATTACTAGTACCTCGTTGGGGTCGCGGTCATTTGTCTTTATAGTTACATCGGCTGGTAGTTTTAGGTCAGGTAGTTTGAATCTCTCAGCTATTATGCGAGAGGGTTGAACTATTTGGAACCCCTCGTCTAGGGCTATCTTTGTCAGCGCGGTCGCGTATATGCCCCTGATCCTGACCCTGATTAATGATTGTTGCACGTTGGTCCCCCATCTAGTATGGGGCACGTATATTTGTCGACGTCTTATTTCTATGGCGTGATGGGTAAGCGATAGTGGTAACCATTTCGTATCTACGCGTAATTACTTGTTAGCATGTTTTTGGAAAAATGATGTGTGTTCATTGTTTGATGGCTTTTCTGGCTAGCTCGGCGCCGTTATGAAGGGCGGCAATGTTTTGTCGCGCTGCCTTACCTAGTACGCTCTGTATAGCTTTCTCGGCTGAACTCATATCTATATAGTCTCTGAACGCCCCAGCCTCTATCGCGGCGCCTAGGAGCATCATGTTGGCTACGCGTACATCTCCTGTCTCAAGCGCTTTCTGAGTCGCAGGTATAATGACTAGGGAGCCTGCTCTCTCCTTAATGGTTGAGACTAGTTCATCTGTGCTTGGAACCTTTATGCCTGGGAGCGGTGGTGGAACCAGGTAATCGTTTACTACTGCTATAGAGTCCCTTGCTAAGTAATGAGAATACCTCGCGGCCTCTATGAGCTCCATCGATAATAGTACATGTGCTGCACCGGGCGGTATGAGAGGAGCGTCCGCGTTACCTAGCCTCACATGCACTATGACTGTTCCTCCTCTCTGGCTAAGCCCATGGGTCTCAGCGACTATCGCGTTGATGCCGCGTATGAGAGCGGCCTCAGCTATCACTCGTGCTAGTGTTATTTGTCCCTGCCCCCCTACTCCCGTGACTACTATGTTCAATGCATCTTTTTGCATAGTCTATCACCTCTTATTGCTCTGGTTTAGCGGTTCTCATGATCTTAAACCATTCAGGGTTAAGCTCACTTACTGGCTCGAACGCGTTGAATGGACAGATTTGTGCACAGACACCGCATCCCGTGCAGAGCGCTGGATCTATCTCGGCCTTCCTGTCTTCTCTACGAAGTATCGCGGGGCAGTTGAACACTGTATAGCAGATTCCGCAGCCAGTGCATTTATCTATGTTCACTCGGTAAATTACTGGCTTTATGCCTCTGCGATACGCTGCCCGTAGCGCGACAAGTATACATGCTCCCTTAGCTATCAGGACGGCTGGTTTCTTTTCCTCTTTGACGTACCTGAGCGCCTCTAGTAGCTTTGCCTCAGAGTCCTTGACATCGAACGGGTCCGCTACAAGAACCTTCCCTACCCCAACTCCGCGTGCAACACTCTCAATGCTCATCGCGTAGCCTGGTTCACCTATCGCCCTTATCCCGGTACCTGGGTGCGGCTGGTGCCCAGTCATCGCAGTAGTATGGTTATCTAGTACTATGACGAGTAACGGCGCGTTGTTGTAGACGGCGTTGAGCAGTGGTGTTATACCGCTATGGAAGAAGGTAGAGTCGCCTATGATGGCTATGGTTATATCGCTGTCTCCGCGAAGTACGTGCGCGAAGCCGTTACCAGCGCCTATGCTTCCCCCCATCTCTATTATAGTATCCTGTACATGGAATGGTGGTAACACTCCGAGACTGTAGCAGCCGATATCACCGCTATAGACTGGTTTCAGTCTCAGCTTGTTGACGGCTCGTCGTAGCGCGTAGAAGAAGCCGCGATAGGGGCACCCGGGGCACAGTACTGGCGGTCTTGGTGGCAGCTTTTCTTCGACGCTTGTAGGCGGGTCTACGGCCCATTTAGGCGGCTCCTTGCCCACTAGCTTGCTCAGCGCGTTGACAACTTTCTCCAGTCCTAGCTCCCCGTAGCGCGGTAATAGGTTGTCGCGTTTACCCAGTATTCTTGCTCTAAGGCCCTCCTCTTGGGCTATCGTCTTGAGCTGGATTTCAGCGACCGGGTCCCCCTCCTCGACGACGAGTACTGTGTCGTGGCCCAGTATCTTCTCCGCCATAGGCCTGGGGAATGGCACGCTTGTGGCTATTTTATAAACCGTTACATCGTCTTCAACACCTAGGATGCGTGCAGCTTCCCTAGCGTAGCGATACCCAAGCCCTACCCCGACTATAGCGAGCGAGCCGCTGCCCTCAGTCCCGTTAAGAGGAAAGCTAGCCAGTTCGACTGATATCTTGTCCCAGAACTCTAGTAGCTCTACTCTCTTCCTCCTCGCATACTGTGGCACAAGGGTCCAGCGCGAGGGATCCTTGTGGAACTCGCCTCTAGGCTCAAGCCGATCCACTGGTATCTCGCCAGTATCCACGGGCACTCTTGTATGTGCGATCCTTGTGGTCGTTCTCAGAATGAATGGTCTCTTGTACTTCTCGCTATACAGGAGGGCTAGCTTCGCGGCCTCCTTTGCATCCTGTGGACCCGTTGGCTCTACTACTGGTATATAGGCATGCAACCCGTACCAACGATTATCTTGCTCGTTTTGGCTACTCCACATCCAGGGATCATCGGCTGAGACCACTACGAGCGCGCCATCAACGCCTAGATAGGCGCTGCTAAAGAAGGGATCAGCGGCCACATTTAGCCCGACATGCTTCATCGCAGCCATTGACCTAGCGCCGGCGATTGCTGCCCCAAGAGCAGCCTCGAGCGCCACCTTCTCGTTAACGCTCCACTCGACGTACGGTTTTCCACCCAGCAACTTGGCAGCCGTTGAGAGAGCCTCTACGATCTCTGTGCTAGGGGTCCCGGGATAAGCGGCAGCAAATTGTAGCCCTGCTTCTAGGAAGCCACGAGCTATGGCAACGTTGCCTAGCATTATCACGCGTTTCCCGGGGGGTGAGAGAACCTCTCTATGAGCCAAAACAATCAGTCCTCGCGTAAGGAGTCCTCAAGCTAAATAGGGGCAAAGGGTAACGGATAAGTATCACGATAGTTAGTGTTCTAACGAGACCCTCCAAGGCCCTTGATTATAAGGGAGTGTGGGCAAGCCGGGTATAGCTACTAAGGCTCATGGCCAGAGCTAGGCTATGGCTTCACCGCTTTGCCGAGCCGGGGCCTCAGCACCACTAATTACCCCTGCTTTCTCAGTCTCCTCCGCCTCTTCCTCCTCCACTATCTCCCTAATCTTATGCCTGGCAACAGCTATTGCGTGCTCCAAGTCTCCACGCGGCCCCCTTATGCGCTCCGGCAGCTTCTCCAGCACCTCTTCGGGGCCGTAGCATACTAGGCGATCACCAGCACGTATCCTGAAATCCGGGCGGGGCGCACCGATATAGATCTCGCCCTGCGGCGTCGGCCTATAGACCCCCAGGACCATTACTCCCTCCTCCCGTAGCTTAGCCTCCTTAAGGGTCTTTCCATCAAGCCAGCACCCCGGCTTAACACGTATTATGGATATACCGTAGCCACGGCTTAGCCCTAGCACGTGCTCATAATCAATTATTTTTAAACGAGTCCAGCGAGTACTAGCCCACTCAATAAACTTCCCAAGAAGCTTGTCGAGAAGATGCGAGCGCGAGAACAGGTAAAGCGCGCCAAGCCCAACAAATAGGCCCAAACCGTTGGTAGCCATCTCGGCCGGGGTATTACCCACGAATGTTAGTATAAGTGAAGCTATAGCAGATGTCAGGCCAGCACTACCCAGGAGCATTAACCACTTAATTATCCTCCTCCTAACCGGGTGATTAACAACATACTCTGCCTCGGAGGTAGTAAACCCTACGCCAGTAAACGCTGAAAGCGCCTGAAACGCCGCAATATCGTGGCTCAGCCCCGTCTTCTCCAACGCCTTGGTACCGATACGCACAACTATCATCGAGAACAGCACGACCAGTAGAAACGTCACAAGCGGCGCCGGGAACATGGCTCACCAAAGCCTACTACACTCCCAGCTACACAGCCCCCTTTATATACCCAGCACAGTGTACCCGAGATACATACCACTAATACACAAGACTAGAATACCCAAAAAGAGCCCAGCCTAATACATGGTTAAAGAGTTTTGAAAACAATCATCCCAGTACTAGTAGTAATAACGGCAGCCCTGATAAGCGCCACAGCAATGTGGATGGAAACACTCGGGGTAAACGGGATAATAAAAACAGGAAGCTATGACCCAGCCATAATAGCTACAAAACTAATAACAACACACCATGGCTGCAACTGCTGCAACAACAATAACAACCTATACATAGATCCACAAAAACCACTAACACTATACGCCCATATCAAAAAACACGCAGCACACAAGCCAATATGGATAGGAATAATGCTAACAAACAAAGGCACAATACCATACCGCGTCAAATCAATCAAAATCAACACAACCAATAGCACAATATACGTATACGGCCCATACACAACTCAAACACCTCCCCCACTATGGAGCAACGCGTCACCAGAAACCCTACCCTACCCAGGCACCGCCTCGACACCAAGCAAACCACTAGACCAATCATCAATACTAATAATATGGGTAAAACTAACGCCCCCAACACGACACGGACACTGCAACAAAACAATAACCTACGAAATCAACATAGAAACAACACCATTCAATACATAAAACCCAGTGTTAACAAAACAAGGGAGAAAAGCCTTAAACAGGACAACCAGAGCGATAACACAGTATAAACGGAGCCCTCCCCTAGGAGGGGCCGTCGTCTAGCTTGGCAGGATGCGGGGCTTGGGCCCCCGTGGTCCGGGGTTCAAATCCCCGCGGCCCCACCAAATAAATTTATATGAGTCTTTATGCACCTTTACTCGGTAGATTACATTATTGTATTACTATTGCTTAGCTTATATATCGGAGTTCATAATTAAATTCATAAATGAATTAACTATAGAGTGAAAGGTTGGGCTTTAGTTTACAGACAGAATGCTATTTAATCATAGCCTATTTCTACATGAGAGACTACATGAAAAGTAATGGTTCATAGTTTTAAGGAGAATTCATGGTATTGTCATTAACCATGGTATTCGTTTAAAGTCTTCATCTAGTGTAGCGATAGTTGTTATACCATAGTATCGGCAGGTAGCTGCTATTTGCGCATCAGTGGGTAAAAGCCTATACTTGAT
>JALSNP010000063.1 GCA_026986935.1 Pyrodictiaceae archaeon
CATTCTTGGTCTCCATCTTTCGCTAGCTTCTCTGAGAAGGTTGCGGAAGCACTTGTATTTGATTATTAGGAGCTCTGCGAGATACCCTGAGAACCCCTGTACGGCTATTTCTGCTCCATACACGCCTACTCCTTTGAGGAATGATTTTAGTAGTCGTATCTCGTTCCTCTGCTCTACGGTTGTATGGGTTACGACGTATTGTCTATGGAAGGGTGTTCGGTCGACAGGTGTTATTGGCTTAGAGGGGTCGCTTACATTACAGCCAGGTACTACCTCTATCCACGTGTTATCGAGTAGTACTCGTAGGTAGGGGTGCTGAGCGTATCTGTGTTGCACAATATAGCCTCTCTCTAGAAGCCACTCGGTAAGCTTATCAATAAGCCCACCCTCTATTACGTCTATGCACTCGTCTTTTGGTAACAGGATAAAGAGGTCGAGATCCACGTCATCCCTGAGCCAAGTATCTTTAGCGTAGCTTCCCTCTATGGTAACTAGCGCGTCTAGTTCGCGGGATCTCGTAAACTCTTTGATAAGAGTAATTGCTTTCCTAGCTACTAGCTCGAGTCTTTCTCTATCCCGTGGAGTGGGTGTGATTTTTTCTAATACCTTGATCTCTATATCATTGTGCCTGCATTTCACGGCTATCGTGTTCACCCTTGCCTGGTTATAGTTGTTGGGAGCAAGCTCTATTAATGAGTATGTTATATTATCGGTTCTTCGTGGCTGTGAAGAGGGCTGGTATTGCTGAAACATACCTGGCTAGCTGATGATGGACACCAGCTCTGAGCCCCTATACGATTGTTGCTCACCTTATCCAGTAATATTAACAAGTGTCAATAAAGGATAAGAGCTGGTCTTATCGATTAAGTATGTTTGTGGTGATACGCTTATGAGTGTGTTCGAGGATCGTGCGAACAAGGTACTAATGCTTCTCGTGGAAAAAGCGGAATCCATAAGGGATAACGAGATAAAGACTATTACACTAGAGCTGCTCAGAAACCCTGTTATCACTTTCACTAAGGTTGAGCCGAGAATACGCTTCATAGAGAGCCCAGCAGCCCCGAAGAAGCATCATGCCTATCCCGGCGGTCTACTTGATCACACCCTTGGGGTGACAGAGATTGCTGAGAAGCTTGTAGATGTCTACGAGAAGATCTACGGCGCCGTAGTCGACAAGGATATTGTTATTGCCTCAGCTATTTTGCACGACTTGTTCAAGTATTATCAGTACGAGAGAGACCCCTTAACAGGAGGGTATAGGCCGCGCTCTGACTGGTACTTTAGCCACGATTTCGCCATGGTCGCTGAGTTATCTACTAGGGGTGCTCCGGAGAGATTGATTAGAGCAGTGGCTGAGGTTCATGGAACCGTGCCCTTCACTATGATTGAGTCCCAGATAGTCCACCAAGCGGACTCCACGGATTCCGAGATGATAGCAAAGATACAGGATATTATTTGGAGAGTCTGCCTGGATATCGAGCTAGAAATACCTGATGCTAAAGCAATAAAAGTATTTAATGAAGCCCTAAAGAGAGCACCTATATTTGAATACGCCAGGGTCTATTACATGAGGGGCCGCGATGCACTAAGAGAATTCATAGAACATATACTGGGGCTAAAGTAGCCCGGAAACGGGATGTGGAGGCCGACATAGGCTTACACCCTCCGAGGCAAAGAGGGTGGATGAAGAGGGGTCGATTTACCGAAAACAATTATGCAATAATAACAACTAATATCCCTAGGAACACTGCATATCAGCCGATGAAGACCCGTCGGACGTACATGAGCAAGCTGCGATGAAATCTCCCCTGGCTCCTCTGAGGCGCTGGCAACCATGGTCAGGTGGGTCCAGCGTCATCACGTGGTTTAGCTCAGTTGACCGTCTACCGTCATCATCCCGCGCGGTAGTGATGAGTAGCAAACCATCAGACTAGGTTGTATGGGATGAAGAGGAGCTCTCTCACTGAGCCCTCCTTATGACTATTGATAATGGCTAGCCTCGTAATAGTGATTGGAGCACTTTCACAGCGCTGCGGGGAAGCGTTAGCATAAGCTTCATTGATGTTTTTAGATCTAGTTCCCCTAGGCCTATTGAGGTGAATAAATCTACTGGGAGGGACTCTAGCACAGATGCTCTCACTCTAGGGCTGCTCTCCCTGATTTTCTCGAGTAGTCGTTTCTGCCTAGCAATCCATACTATTATGTTGCTTATCACCTTTGCAGGGTTTTCATTGTATTCGATTCTTCTAAACA
>JALSNP010000064.1 GCA_026986935.1 Pyrodictiaceae archaeon
AGAGCCTGTCAGCGTGAAGGTTAACGCTATCAAGGCTGGTACAGAGGCCGCGATAATGGTGCTAAGGATAGACGATATCATTGCTGCTGCAAGGCGTAGAGAAGAAGAGGAGAAAGGAAAGAAGGGCGGAGAGGAAGAGGAAAAAGAGGAGTAAAGATAGAGCCCTAATTTAACTATATGACTTGTCTTTTTAATCATATCGGCCCATACCATGTTCCCGCTTCCTCCACATGGTTCTAATTATTGCTTCAACTATAATCCCGGGGTAAGTGCCTCTTCTAGTAGCATTTACAAACCTGCCATAGGTGCCTAGAGGCACGGAGCCAGGTTGTAACTAGTGGTGTCTTGGAGCTATGGCGGATCGCGGGGTTGATGAGATCATTATTGTCTTTGGTGTCCCTGGTACTGGGAAGTCCCTTATAGGGTCTAAACTGGCTCGAAGACTAGGATATCGCTTCACTACCCTTAGTTGGCTTGTTCTCCAGAACGGGTATTGGAGAGATTATGATAGTCAGCGCCGTAGCTTCGTTATTGATTACGATGCGTTATTATCTGGTATTCAGGGTATACGAAATTATAGGTATGTTATAGAGACTCACTGGCTAGAGCCTTTTCTTGAAGCTATGAATCCCTTACTTATCGTGTTTACACGTACTCATCCCATGATACTGTTTGAGAGGCTTAGGCGAAGAGCTTGGCCTCGTAAAAAGGTTGCTGAGAACGTAGAAGCTGAGCTACTTGGAGTACTCATTGAGGAGATTAAGACGGCTCTCGATAAGGGTGTTGCTGTTCTTGAGCTAGATACCTCCAATATTTCTGTCCAGGGAGCGGTAGAGAGGATTCTCGATTTCCTACAGAATAGGGATAAAAATAGATGCTGTATTGACTGGTTATCCAGATTAAGTGAGAACGAGTTGGAGGAAGTCATGAATATCATAGGCTCTGCGAATGCTAACAGAGGGGATGAGCATCTTGAGCAGTGAGCTTAAAGGCCTAAATAGCTTAGATCTTAACCAGCTAGGTAACCGTGTCAGAGAAATAATTACTAGTATTGATAGTGTATTATCTAGGAGGGAGGAGATCCGTGATAGGTTAATAAAGCTTGGCCGAGACATAATAAGGTTGTCAGGATGGTCTATTAACGCTATTCATAGGGGATTATTAGATGATGCCAAGAATTATATTGAGCAAATGGATGAAAAGGTGGCGGCTTTCATATCTATGGCCCGAAGCGATACATTCCTAAGCGAGAGTGGTTTTGTCTATAACGTCTTATCGGAGTATGTTGAGGCAAAGGTGTTCTACGAGCTTATCATGAATGGTAGGCTTTTAAGCCATAGGGATCTCGGTGTAAGCGAGGTCCCTTACCTACAAGGTCTCGGCGATGTGCTGGGTGAGCTGAGGAGGCTTGCCCTTGACTTTATGAGAGTTAATAGGCTGGAATTAGCGGAGAAGGTGTTGGAGATCATGGAGGTCATGTATTATGAGATGAGGGCTCTCGAGTACCCGGATGCTCTAATGCCGGGTGTTCGGCATAAGGTTGATGTCGCGCGTAGATTAATAGATGATACTAAGTCTCTATTGCTTAGCGTGAAGGCCCGCTCTGTGTGTAGTGGCGAACTAGAATGAAGAAGCGGGATCCATTGGAAGCGTTTTTGTATATACTATGTAAGTATTTACGTGATAGAAGTAGTATGGTCTTTAGCTTAGCTGAGGCGGCGGGGCAAAAGAGGCTCACCATATCACTCTATGGGCTTTGGCGTAGGCATCGGTTCTGGGAGACGGGTTACAAGCGTTTCATTGATATTGTTAACGCTGTTTTAGAGGATGAGGAGCTTGTTGCTCGTCTCCGATATATGGGTGTGGAAGAGGTGGTGCTGGAGGGTAGTGAGCCATATATCGTGGTTAATATTGATAAAATTAGGCAGCGTCTTAGTTGTTGACGTGGTGGGTGCCGAGTAGATGATATTGCGTAAACCGAAGCCACATGAAATTGAAAGGTTGAGAGCTATAGCGGATTACCAGTTCGGATCACCTGCAGGCGATATACTAATTACTGACGAGGTTATCGTAGGTGTCTCGCCAAGTACTAGGCGCATAAGAGAGATATATGGCTCGGAGGGCCTTGTCGCGGTGCTCCGTGCGCATGATTACCTTTTCTCGCTCTCCCTAATGGGTGCGCTGAGACTACTTAAGTTACCGGAGCCGAGGCTTCGCGCCTGGGTTAAAGACCTAGCTGGAAAGAGCATAACTTGTAAAGAGGTAATCAGGATAGATGAAAGCCTTAGACCAGGTGATGAAGTTATAATACTTTCTGAGAATTCAAGACTCTTGGGGGTCGGTAGGCTCCGCTTAGCACCAATCGAGATAGCAGAGCGGTGCGAAAGCGAGGCTATACGTGTAAGGAAGAAAATAGAGAATGGTGGTCAACATGAGCCAGTACAACCTGTACAGGTTTAAAACCATAAAGATATACTTTAGGGATGATTTTAGGAGAAGCGAGTTCCTGGTAACAGGGTTCAAGGGGTTTGGAGCAGTCGGTTATCTTGCAACACTGCACCTAGCTGATAGACCTTTCTGTAAAAAAGCAGGCTTCATAATCACCAAGTATACGCCGGAGGAGATAACGCCTGGAGACGAGGGCGTAGTCGGCCCCTTCACGCTATATTATTGCGAGAATAGCGGTCGTCGTTTCGGAGTAATTGTTAACCACGATATACCCCTGGTGCAGGAGCGCGGTCGCTTCGCTGAGGCTATAGTGAATTTCCTTAGCAGAATAGGTATAGATGAGGCTGTACTAATAGGAGGTTTTGATGCACGGCTGCGCAAGGGTGAGGAGAGGCTTAGGTGGGTAGCAACTACAGCTTATAGGAAGGTGCTCAGCGAGCCTCCCATGGATAAGGGGCTTTACGTAGTTGGTCCTCTAGCGCTTCTCCTTCTCTACTCAGAGGTCTATGGGTATCCTGCGGTAGCCCTTCTACCATATGCTGAGGCAGCTAGACCGGATCCAAGAGCTGCAGCGGTTGCGATAGAGAAGTTGAATGAGCTGTATGGGCTCAGTATAGGCACGGAGGAGCTGCTTGAAGAGGCAAAGAAAATAGAGGAGATGATATCGACGTTGGAGCGCCAGCAACAGATGTTGTCTAGCTCGGCGCCGGAGAGATCATACATGTGACTTATTATTCGCTGCATTTTTCTCTTCTAGTTTCTATATGGGGTGTGCTGATTAGCTTCGTTAGTCTATCAGCTAGTACGGTGCTCCACTCCCAGTCATCGCAGGCAATCATTATGATTGACGAGTATTTCTCCTTATTCTTCCTGATGTATTCTTTTATGAACTCGGCTGTCTTTCTTATTACCTCGTCGTAGCTGTATGTGTTTAGCTCGAATTGTGAGAGGGGATATGTTTCGGCAAGCTCTTCGGGGACTAGGCCGATATAGAGGGTATATCCTACTATGTGGGCATTATCTAGCATCTTTCTTGCTCTTAGGTATATCCTTGATCGTGTGAAGGGTTTTTCGCTGGGGTCTATGGGTATGAGTAGTAGGGTTTTCTTGCCACGTGGAGTGTATCGCTCAAGTAGGCTTTTTTGGTGATGCATTATCCTGGGGTTATAGATGCTCTCGGGGCCGTAGAGGAAGATTCCTCTTATCCTACTGCTTTTCACTCTCGGCGATAGCTTTTCCAAGAAATCTGCGTATTCTCTAAACTTGGTAAACGCTCTTAGGAGTGAGGGGTGGGCTCTACTTCTCTCCTCCAGTAATTCCCATAGACGTCCTTCTTTTATAGCGTTCTTTACCTCGTTTATGGTCTTCTTAAGGACGTAGAGGTTGTGTAAGGCTAGGAGTCTTACTCTTTCCTGTTTGGGCATTTCAAGTAGTTCTTTAGGGGTATATTTTGTACAAATGGGGCAGTTGCAGGGAAAGTATTCCAGGTCTTTTAGCCTATATGTTCTATGCTCTGTCATGTATCTATCGTCCCGCGCGTATAAGATGTACGATGCTGAGTCGAACATGTCCACTCCTAGTGCTACTGCAAAGGGTATTATCATTGGGTGGCCTGCTCCGAATAAGTGCAGCGGCCTAGTAATTGGGAGGCTCTTTTTCGCCGTATATATTATATCTATTAGTGTATCGTATTCGTAGCGCTCTAGGAGTACTGTTGGACTGCCTAGCGCATAGAGCTTGTATTCCTCTATCCTCTTGGCTTCCGCGGCGCTTCTTGCCACAAGGTCTCTGAAAGGCCCGCCCTGTATGGGGAGCACCCATATACGCTTATCCGGGTCTATGTGTCTCCTCGCCTCGTTAGCCCTTCTTAGTGTCTCTTTAACGCTGTACTCTGCCTGTGTTCTATCTCTCGTGTTTCCCGTCGGTACGTCAAGGATTACTGCTATATCGCTATTTATTCTTTTTTGGAACTCTACTACCTCTAGAGGGCTTATATCTACTTGTCCGTACTGTAGGATTTGATACGCACCTGAGTCGGTCATAATGATTCCATCGAAGCCTAGGACGTTGTGCACTCCTTTCTCCACAGCTAAGTTCTTCATTCTCTTCCATAGTAGATACGCGTTGGTTATGACAGCGTTGAAGCCCATGCTTTTTATCTCATTAATAGGTACTTCCTGCCTAACTATATCTATTACAGGTAGTAGGGCCGGTGTTTCGAGAACACCATGAGGAGTATATAGTCTTGCTATCCTTGCGGCCAGGTCTTTATCTCTTATATCAAATCTTCCTGGGAGCGTCAACGGGGCTGTTCTCCCCTCTTCTTAGCGTCAAGATACTCTCTTAGAACATAGTTAACCTTTGCTGCCAAGGGGCCAGCCCCCTCAACGCCCTCGGCAGTGACTCTTATACTGTTATATATCATTACAACTCCTGCGTCAGGGTATATCCTAATAGCGTCTGGTCTTAGGCCCAGTTTCCTAGCAACGTAGTCAGCGAACTCTTTTGGATCAAATATAGTTGTCTCAAATGCTCTTATCTCGGCAATTACTCTCCCCATTATGAAGACGCGTGGTATGGTCTTATCCTCTATCTTCACTTCACTGAGAACTAGGTTCATCTCCGGGTGCTCAAAACCTAGTAGTCTGCCAACATATTTTCTCCCGTCTATTAGCACTACTTCAACCCGCTTACCTATGAGATTTGTAAGTTCTGTTATAAAGCGTCTTGAAGAGGGCGGAGCCATTATAGAGGCCACTTTTCCTGCACCAGCAGCTTAGGGTAGCACGTAGCTAAATATATAGGTAGGGCTAGTTCCGTCACCTCCTGGAGGCACATAGTACTTCTATACGGCTTAGGAACGGGCTTACCAAGAAGAGGTGGTCTAAGTGAGCGGCGAGAGCAGAGTTGTAAGCTTTACCGGAGTCGTGGAGAGCGTGGAGAAAGAACTCATACCAAGACTATATATTGGCCGAATTGTGAGCGATGATGGAAAATACGTGGTTGAGATGGATCTTCACAGCGAGCTAATCGTGTTCAAGCCGGGAACCCGCGTAGAAGTAACTCTGACAAGAGATATTCCATCCTATAAGGATGGCGTTGACCTGGTGGCACGAGGAACCATTGTGTCAATCAAGAGTGAGAATGAGTACACATCGTATCTAATATCTATAGGAGGCCTCTTATTCATCTTAAAATCCAAGGACAGTCTGAATCTCAGCCCCACGGAGAAAGTCTATATAAAAATATCGGAAATATAGCATAATCTTAATCCATATTAAGGCATATCACTAAGAATAGTTTAACTTAACTCTCTGAACAGCCTCTCGTCAACCCTAAACCAGGGCGCATGTGGCGCTTAGTAAGTACTTTCCCGCCATTATACTATTGCTGGTCTCAACACTATACGTGCTAAGCCTATTTCATGCCTCCATAAAAGCTATAAGGAATAATGGAGAGGTAATAGCCACAGTTTTCTCCCTTTCCTCTATGATCGTGTTGTTGATTATAGTAAGATATAGAAAGAGACCGAAATATTGTATAAAAATCTTAGTGTCACGTACTGCCCCTTTCTCAATACTTGTTAGAGATCTTGACTATTTATCCAGGCTGCTTACAACATTATCGAGGGAGTATGGTGAGGCACTATTTGTTGCACCTCTGGATAACGGGGCAATATTATGTACAAAATACCGTGGAATAATAAACATGGTTAACATAATAGATGAAAATACATCAACCTTACTAATAGAGTTAAGCAATACACAGCATATGGGGGAAGGGATGGAGCATGGAGCAAAAACCTTAAACCCCGCTACACGCTAAGCCTTCTATACTACATGGCGGTTCACGGATCCCGCCGTAGCTCAGCGGCAGAGCGCCCGGCTGTAGGTGGGGCTCCAGGCCCCCCGCGCGCCCGACTCCCCGTATACGGGGCGGATGAGGGCGCGTCGGCAAGGGGCTTAGGGGGCCTGGGGAGCAGATACCGGGTGGTCCGGGGTTCGAATCCCCGCGGCGGGACCACCCATCAACCCGGCTCCCCACCTCGTATCAATTTCCCGGCCTTCCTCTCTTCTAGGAAAACGAGTGAGCAGGTCTACGAGGCAATGGGGATTTGAGTAGTTAATCATAGACTACTTGTAGCGGGCTTTATTGCTCAAAGACGTACTCTTTATCGTTTTCAGCTACAATAATTTCATCGACTAGGTCTCTTTCCCTAACTGTTTCGGCAAAGATTTTTGCAACATCAGGCTCGCTGTGAACTATCATTAGCTTAGAGGGTCTCAGTTTCTCAACTATCTCTAAGAGGCTCCGTTGGTCCCCATGGCTGCTAAAGTCAAGCCACTCTACTCTTGCTTTAACGGGCTCCTCTGTATCCGGCATTAGTCCTTCCTCGAGTATCCTTCTACCAGGGGATCCAGGGGCTTGGAAGCTCACCATAATTACAGCGTTTCGCGGGTTCCTGCCTATCCTCTTAAGATAGTACAGGCTAGGTCCTCCCTTAAGCATCCCAGCTGACGCAATTATTATTGCTGGTTTTTTCCATGCACGGTTTCTATCTCGCCACCCCTTAACTATGTGAAAGTTTTCGTAAGCTTTTCTTAGAAGATGTGGGTTGTTTATGTACTCGCTGTTCTCTAAGAATATTTCAGTTATCTGTCTAATCATGCCATCAACGTATACGGGTACTCCGAGATCATGCTCTGCTAGTATCATCATCATTTCCTGCCCCCTTGCTATGCTGAAGGCTGGTATAAGTACGGTTCCTTTTCTATCAATGGTCTCCTCTATAATGGCTAGTAGTCTTTTCTCTGCATTTTCCCGGGGAGGGTGCAGCGAGGCCCCATACGTCGCCTCGGTTATAAGTAAATCAACGTTTCCTACGAGATCTATGTGGGCTGGCTTCATTAGTTTTGTTTCTATGGTGTTTATGTCCCCGGTGAACGCTATGCGCGCGCCATCTATGTTTAGTACTGATATAGTGCTCCCAGGTATATGGCCTGCGGAATAGAATTCAGCCTCTATGTCACCGCCAAATAATACTCTTTGGCCGTATCGAATGGTCTCAGTGTTTTCAAGGAAAGCTTTTACCTCTCTATGCTCATAGGGAGAATAGTACCCATTTAGCTTAAGAAAGTCCTCTAGCATCAGCTTAGCCATTTGCTTAGTAGGCCTAGTAGCATAGACTTTCGGCGACCCTGAAATGAAGTAAAGAGGCGCCGTCCCTATATGATCCAAGTGCGCATGGCTTATCAGTATTGAGTCAACGTATTTCGGCGGATAAGTTGCCGCAAAGACGGGCCTATCCTCCTCGTCGAAGTTTATTCCAGCATCGAGTAGTACGCCCCTCTTTTCTCCGTCCTTACGTACTAGGATTGAGGCTCTACCTACTTCTCCTCCACCGCCTAGCACTTTAACTACGTATTTTGATGCGATCCTACATCACCTCCTATTTTAGGGATTTTAATCCAGCGCATATAGCTAAATGGTGGGAAACCCTTGTCAAAAAGAGTGATACAAACTAACTATTATATACTCTAATGAAATCTCTACATTGGTTGGAGGGGTGAAGAACAAAAGTGTTCCGTTTCGACCCAAAGGAGCTTAGAAAACAACTGAGACGCTTAGGGCTTAGAGATGTTAAGATAGAGCCAGTTAGCGCCGAAGAAGTCATTATAAGAACCGAGGAGGGAAAAGAATTGATAATAGAGTCTCCCCAAGTACTACTTATGAGAATGAAGGGTGGCGCCGTAATGCTGCAAGTAATGGGGCAAGGCGTAGAGGAGAGGGAGATCGCACAGGAAAGCGTGCAACAAATCAGCGAGGAGGACATAAGGTTCATCGTGGAGCAAACAGGTGTGAGCATGGAAGAAGCTAGACAAGCACTAGAAGAGGCGGGAGGAGATATCGCGGCAGCAATAATGCTCATTGAGGAGAGGAAGCGAGCTCTCGAAGGCTCTTAACAATATAGTCAACGCTCTTAGCAATACTTATTACAACAGGAATGTTTTCGGCCTCAGCTATCCACGCAGCGAGATAATCTATCTTACGAGTGCCATGCAGCACTATCATGGCGGGCTTGACGGTAGACACACGCAGAGCTATCATCGGGCTCCGGCCTGTTGTAACCTTTGTGAAAACTACAACCCTTTGAGCCGTGGCTCCTAGTAGATAAAAGAACTCGTTCCCCGTCAAGCTTAAAACAGCCTTTAAGCTATCAACAATAGTGTAGCCATAGACCTTCATACCCTCTATGAAAGAATTCACCGGAATACCGCGAACCAACTCGATAATCTTATCCACTTGGACGCCGTGCTCGAACTCGGCCATATCTATAACGGCACTCAAATAATGTATTTGAAATGTGCGAGCAAGCTTAGATACAGTAGTCCAGCCTCTCTCCGCATCAATCTCTAACAAAGCCTCGACAAAGCGACGAACAAAGCTCGAGCCAGGAGCCCTCCTACCCTTCTCATAATCACTTACAACACTCGGGCTAACACCCATGTGATGAGCAACCTCTAATTGGCTCGCGCCAAAAATCTCGCGCCACTTCCTCATAGTGCTGCCAGGCCTATTACTCATCACAATCTCTCCAGCAATGCGCTGGGAAACATGCTCAATAACCACCCGCGGAGGCCAAATAAACCCTGTCAACCCGCAACACCTAGCTCCGAGAAAGACTTAAACCACCCTGGACAACTATAACACCAACTAATCATGGATGCCGGGGTCGCCTAGCCTGGTAGGGCGCCGGCCTGCTAAGCCGGTGGGGGTTCCCCCGCGCGGGTTCAAATCCCGCCCCCGGCGCCACTGCAAGCCTCCCACCGGCGCCTCCCTCCTAGCAATAGTCCTCTACAACATAGTTACTAACACTATACCTAGCAAGTCTAGTAGTCAATACACTCTCGTAGAGGTGGCGATATGCGAGCAT
>JALSNP010000065.1 GCA_026986935.1 Pyrodictiaceae archaeon
TAGCACTAATTAATAAAGCAGTATCCCTTATTTCCTAGAGCCCGGCGAGATGGCCGTGAAGCCACAGCATATAAGGATATCCCCTACACAGTTGTCGGAGAAGGTTGTCGTGGTAGGAGACCCAGCCAGGGCGAAGTACCTGGCGGAGCATTTTCTAGAAGATGCGCGCCTAGTTAACACAGAGCGATGCTTTCACATATACACTGGATATTACAAGAATGAACGAGTAAGCATAGCTGTTCACGGAATCGGCGCTGCATCAGCAGCAATAGTATTTGAGGAGCTTAAAATGCTTGGTGCAAAAATAATGATACGACTAGGGACAGCTGGCGGCCTTATACCGGGACTAGATATAGGAGACGCTGTTGTCGCTACCGGGGCCGCTTATATACAGGGCGGAACTATAGGCTCATATGTAAAGGATGCATGTATGGTTGCAGCCCCCGACCCCATCCTCACCACAAAATTATATGAGAAAGCAAAGGAGTTCCATGGACGAGTGTTTCTAGGCCCTGTCTTCAGCAGCGACGCGTTCTACGCAGAGGACAAGGAGTTCGTATCGAAATGGTCTAATAGAGGAATAATAGCTGTCGAAATGGAGGTTGCAACGCTCTATGCGCTTGCGGCTATGAGGCGGTTCAGCGCATCAGCCTTATTGGTGATCTCGGACAACCTAGCGGTTCCCGGGAAGGAGGAGCTTAAACACCATAAAGAGCTAGAGCCCTATGTGGAGAAAGCTGCTAGAGCCGTGCTAGAGACGCTGCGCGAATATAAACCCGTGCAATGATTCTTTTGTTTCCCGAGACGAGGCGTTGATGACGCCTTGGACGCGCTGAGGGGTGAGGATAGCCGTGGTCGCTGACGCAAACCCGGATGAGATGCGTAAGTTTCTTCAATCCAAGGGGCTGAAAGTGGAGGAGACAAGATCATTGCAAAGAACCCTTGATGGTAGAACTCTAAGCTATCACTCTGTCACAGGGTATAGAGAGGGTGCATATAAGATAACAATACGTTTTAGCCCGGAGCCCAGGGTCTTGCACTTTATAGTAAATGCTAGGAGCAATAGGGCTGCTAGCGATCTAGCTGATAAGCTTGATAGGGAACTAGGAATAGATAGCGATGTTGATGACGAGGTTGTTCGTGGTCAAACACGTAGAGTATCTAAAGACGTTGTGGGAAGAATAATTGAGTTCGCAGAGGAGGCTTCACATAATTGAACAACAATGCTTGCTCCCACTTGTTACAAGAGCTTCTCGGCAATACAGTATATGAGATGGATGAGAAAGCGATCCGTATTAGCGATATTTCCCCCATATTCTCCGAGCCCAATTCTCCCCCAATTCTCAGAGTCCTTGGAGCCAAGGCGGCAATAGTGACAAATAAGGCTACGAGTGCCCCCCTACACGGCGCTGGAAAAATATACTTAACCGGAATTAGTGGTGAAAAAATCACATTAATCCTGGGCAGAAACGGGTCAACCTTCTCAGCTGATTTGCCCCTAGTAAAACCCCCTACATCCTATCGTGGTCCCACGTATAAGCGCATAAAGAATGTGATCAATAAACTAGCCAGTATAATGGGTAGTAAAAGGCTTCCATTAGTCGCGGATAACTTCGTGGCCAAGGCTAATCAGGTATGTAGACCTAGGCTCGGGTGTGCTAAGGCCCAGCATTATAAGCCGCTAGATCATGGTCTTGATCTGAGCATTCTCTACCCCAAGATCACGTACCCTACTATGCTGGGATGGGTAAAGATAAGACCAATGCGATCTATGACGTTTTCAACACCTTGGCTTTGCATAGGAAAACGCGGTACATACGCTAATATACTGTGTCTAAATAATTTATGCACAATAAATGTTAGCAGAAATGGTTCAATAGAGCTAATAGAGGGTGAAGCTGTCTATAACATTGGGACGAGATGTAGTAAGACAAAACTATATGTAGATTATCTTCTAGGAAACAGCTATGGTGAAAGCGAGCCCGAGAACATTGAAAACAAAAAGCCAGTACTATGGTCTCTTACAGCAGCCATTCCTATGGGGGTAGAGAGGAAAAACAACGAAGTAGAACTATGCATCTGGAATCCGTACCCTATATCAAAGCTCCACGAAATAGTGTTTGAGAAGCACCGCGTATTAAGAGCCGCTATCTACTCCGTGGAGACAGATGAGTGGGAGCCCCTA
>JALSNP010000066.1 GCA_026986935.1 Pyrodictiaceae archaeon
CGCCCCCCATGATCTCGGGTAGAACCCTCCTGGCTGGGTTTTCTCTATGTACTCTCTTGCTATTGACTGCCCCGTTATCGATACGTGTGTCGAGTCCGTCCTATGGTATGTGATTAGCCCCGCTTCAAACAGCTCTTGCGCTATTCTCATAGTCTTTTGAGCCGGGTAGCCCAGGATCCTTGAGGCATCGTAGAGCAGTGTCTCTGTCGTATAGGGGGGCGGTGGGTTTAGCTCTGTCTCGGTGATTCTTATCTCTTTTACCACCAGGCCCTCTGATGATGCGGCCTCAGCTATTAGCCTAGCCTTGCTTGCCGCTCTTGTGAATATTTTTATGCGTGCGCGTGGAGCGAGTTTTATGTAAACATTGTAGCCCTGGTTTTCACGCCATTCTCTGTATCTTTCAACGATCCAGCCGAGGACGGGTGTCTGCACCCTGCCTGCGCCGAGCCAGTTCTTATCAAAGACGCTCCAGAGGTGTTGGCTTAGTCCGAAGCCTATCCAGCGGTCCTCTATTCTTCGTACTATCTGTGCATATGCTAAGCGCTTGTCAATTTTCCTCGGTCTTGATAAGGCCTTCATGAGCTCGTGGCGAGTTATCTCGTGTAACTCTATTCTCTTTATAGTGCGTGCATAGGGTTTGAGCAAGAGGTATAGGTCATAAGCGATTTTTTCTCCCTCGATATCGGGGTCTGTCGCTATGTAGATGACCTCAGCCTCTGTTGCAAGCTGCCGCAAGGCCTCAATTATATCGGATTTGCTTATCACGTTAGTCGAGCCGCAGCGGGGACAAGTATCGGCCGTGGATGAGAACTGGTGGCCGCAGTTCAGGCACCTCTTTATAGGCTTATATATGGGTGATACTGATTCCTTAGCAATCTCTACTCCGTAGACTCCTTCACCGTCTATCGAAAGATCATATACATGGCCTGCTGAAGCAGCTATGGTGGCTACGTGTATTTTCCCAGATACATGGTTATAGAATGTAGTCTCGTAGACTATTATGGAGCCGAGCCGCCTCCTAACGGGCTTGCCGAAGAATGATGCAATTGTTTTCGCCTTGGTAGGGGATTCCACTATTATTAGGGAGGTCTCTATATCGACGCGCTTACCTACTATGCCTCTACGGCTCTTCTCAGCCCTATTTAGCTCCTCTTTAAGCGCCTCCTTGCTAAGAGGCTTAAACTCGACATCGTCTATGAATCGGCGAAGCCTGGTTTTTAGCAATTCTATTATCTCGGACTGGGTGTCGATTACTATGCTTACTCCATGTGTCATGCTGGAACCAAGCATTCTACTGGCTCGCCCACTAGCCTGGACGTATGTGGCTGCATCCGGTAGAATCGCTACCAGCTTCCCGTTCTCGACACGGAATAGCATAGACCCCAGCACTACTGATCCATTGCCGCTGACTAGCTCTTTGATCCTCTTTAAGGCTACACGTCGATAATAGAGTATTTTCTCAAGTATTTCGCCGAGCCGGCCCTCGAGCCTCTCCCCCCTCTGTAAGGCTATGCGGAGAACTGTTTGCTCACCGGGGCTTAGCCTAGATATTTCTCTCGAAAGCTCATCTATACCTTCAAGGCCTAGGTCAATGCCTATTCGGACTATCCTATAAGGCGATAATAAGGCCTTAGAAGCCTCTATTGACTGGCTCGGCGCGCCAACAAACACAGTGTATAGTACCCGTTCCGGCATATCAAGGCCTCTGACAATCGTGCCGTAGTATGATGCGACCCCGACTAAGACGTCGTACTCTCCTTGAGCAAACTTATCAAGGACCCTGGTCCCGGCAATAGCTAGCCCAGCTCTAATACCAGCATCGTTTAGTAACCCCACTAGCTCCCTTGCAGTTCTCTTTCCGAATCTCTTAGCGACGAACACGAGGCCGCGAGAACCTATCCTATTAACTATCTCTACTGCTTCTCTGACCGGGTTACTAGTAACGACGTAGAAGTTAGCAACACTCCTAGTATAGTCATAGACGCGGCCTATATCAAAACCCAAGAGTTCTCTAAAGACTTTGGGTTTTAAGCCGTATGCTCTCCCGGTAGCAGAGGCAATAACTAGTTGCCCTGGCACCGTTGATGCTAGTTTGGCTGCAAGCCTGGATTCCAGGCTCTCTAGCTCCTCTAGGATTTTTTCATATAGCTTTATACGCCCACTCGTCTTCGCTATGGCTGCAGATATTTTCTTCTTGATAACCTGGTACGCTAGAGATATGCTCTCCTCATCGAATCCTAGAAGGACGAGAAGCCTATCAATGTTCTTAGAGTTCCTGAGCACAGCGTCTACATCATCCACCAGTATTGATGAGAATTTCACGCCTTTGAGCAGCTCCCATTTACGTGAGACAAAGCTGGATGTGGTTACAAGAATGTCGTAGGCTCTGTCCTCTATGAGTTTAAGCCGTTCATCCCTCTGCTTCTTTGATAACATTGAATGGTAGGCCACAATGCGTGGTGCATCACCAAGTCTGGTTGAGAGTGTTGCAAGTTTTTTCTCCACATGTAAGACCAGGTTCCCTGTTGGGAGAACATAGTATACTAGTTCTCCCCCGAGCGCTCTGTAAAGGGCGTAAACACTTAGCAATGTTGTTTTACCCACACCCGTAGGAGCAACTATGGCGAGGCTCTCGTTCTGGAGAAGCCTTTTAGCCCATGTACGCTGAGCACTCCATAGACTACTCCCTGTTAGCCTCTCAAAGAATTTCTCGAAATCCTTAAGCTGCTGTACAGAGCTATAGAGGTACCAATATCCCTCTAGGCGCCCATTTTTGGCTAGAAGCTCTCCGACAAAAGTAACCAAGTCATAGTAATCAAGCTTCTCTATAAGGGAGTAGTCTATCTCGGGAGCACATCGCGTGCAGGGTAGTCCTTTCTCAAGGCGCTGGGCATCAATAGGTCCTCCGCAGTTAGGGCAGGCGTGATGGAATACTGGCGCTAGCAGCGTCAACGATGATCTCCTCCCCACTACAATATCTTCTTACTAGAATGTAGCCACCATTGTGTCTTAGAGAGAAAGGGCTCAGTAACACCTACTTGTAGCATCTATTCAGGAGTATTACTTTGCCGAAGAGTGTCCTTACCGTGGGAAACGCAAAGCCTAAATACGAGACTCCCCTTCTCTGCCCACACGACGAATAACGCCGAGGGAGACGGCAATGGCACAGGCAGGTGCAACCCCAAGCAATGTAGTCCTAGTCGGTAAGAAGCCCGTAATGAACTATGTACTAGCAACCCTAACCCTACTGAACCAGGGCGTCAAAGAAGTAGTAATAAAGGCCAGGGGCCGCGCAATAAGCAAGGCAGTAGATACTGTAGAGATAGTGAGGAAGAGATTCCTACCAGGCAAAATAGACATAAAGGACATCAAGATCGACAGCCAAGTGATACAGAGCCCAGACGGCCGCCAGAGCAGGGTAAGCACCATAGAGATAGTGCTTGAGAAGAAAGAGGAGTAACCCCCTAGTAAAGAGAGGCTATAAATCAAACATGGTTTTTAAACGAGAACCCGCTGTTCCACCATTTGTGCAAAAGCTTCTAAGCATAATGGATAATCCCCCCACATGCCTACGATTATTAGCAAACTATTTCGCGTATAGGGATATTGTGCCACGTATCCTAGTAGTACTAGTTTATGACGGCATGCCCGGCCTCGTTAACGCGTTCTGCAAGGGCTTAGACTCTTATATATCCTTGTTAAAGAAGATGAGGACTAATCCATAATATCATAATATTTATTTCCTGAAAAACTGAAAAATAGACTTACTTTACAAAAGAAGACCGGTAGAAGATTAGCCAGTTGCTTAGCGCCTAATCGGTACTTGGCCTTGCTGCATTTTTTCTAGTAAACGCCTATACTCGCGCCTATTCCGTACACGTGGCGCTGGGTTCTTCCGCGGCTTTGCCGGTATTTTTGGAGTCTGTTTTCTTACCTTCCCAGCCTTTGTTAATGAACCGTGGCTTGGCATACCTTTCCCCGAGGAGACTAGAGCAGCTTGTATAGGCCTTTTATAGGCTTTTACTACATCGGTTACCCTTGGGCGTATGGGCTTGAGTCTTGAAGGATATACTGGTATTGCTCGTAGTTTGCTCGAAAAGGCTGGCGCCAAGGTAGGCGACTACATAAGGATAAGGAGGAGCGATGGGAGAGAGTTCAAAGGAGTGCTTATGCCCAGGTATAGCATTAGTTCACGCCCAATAATCGTGGTGAAGCTAGATAATGGATACAATGTAGGAGTGCGTGTCGATGAGAGCACGGTAGTCGAGGTGATTAAGACAAAGGAGGCTCTATTAGAGGAGGCGAGACAAGGGGCTCCCGCCGTTATACCGCTTCTAGAGGAGGCTCCAAGCGGTGAAAGAAAACCAAGAGTGGTTATTCTCGGCACAGGGGGGACTATTGCAAGCCGTATCGAGTATGAGACAGGGGCTGTGAAGCCAGCTTTTAGCGCACGCGACATACTTGACGCTGTGCCGGAGGTCGGTTTCATAGCCGATATAGAAGCTGACGTTATAATGAATATTCTAAGCGAGAATATGAGGCCGGATCTCTGGGAAAAGATAGTAGATGCTGTAGCAAAGAGGATCAGTGAGGGAGCAGACGGCGTAGTTATAGCTCATGGAACCGACACCATGGCTTATACCGCGGCTGCGCTCAGTTTCGCGCTAAGAGGATTACCCGTACCAGTAGCGCTTGTAGGCGCGCAAAGGAGTAGCGATAGGCCGAGCAGTGATGCAGCATTCAACCTCATATCAGCAGTGCTGGTTGCCGCCAAGGCTCCTTTCGCTGAAGTCACGGTGGTGATGCACGGCACTATTAGCGATACATATGCACTTGCTCATCGTGGTACGAAGGTGCGTAAAATGCATACAAGTAGGAGGGATGCTTTCCAATCAATTAATTCCCGCCCCTTAGCTAAGATATATCCTTTTGAGAAGCGCATAGAGCTTCTACGCCAAGCTCTTCGAA
Organism: Pyrodictiaceae archaeon; assembly: GCA_026986935.1. GTDB lineage: Archaea > Thermoproteota > Thermoprotei_A > Sulfolobales > Pyrodictiaceae > Pyrofollis. Next base: position 4,969 of record JALSNP010000066.1, read on the forward strand.
GGAGGGGTGAACAAGAACTAGAAGTCTCTAACGGGTTTGAGAAAAAGGTTGCTCTGATCAAGTACTATCCCGGCATGGATCCCGAGATAATAGACTTCCTCGTAGATAGGGGGTACAGGGGCATAGTTATAGAGGGGACCGGGCTAGGACATGTTGGCGAACAACTAATAGATAGCCTCCAGAGAGCCTATGAGAACGAAGTAGTTGTTGTTATGACCTCCCAGACCCTCTTTGGAAGAATCAATATGAACGTATACATCACTGGCAGGAAACTGTTATCAGTAGGAGTTGTGCCCGGAGAGGACATGTTACCAGAGACTGCTTTTGTTAAGCTATCCTGGATACTAGCACACACCGATTCCTTCGAGGAAGCTCGTAGACTCGTGCGCGAAAACCTGGCGGGAGAAATCGAGTATAGGCATACAATTGATCTATACCCGAGGTGGCCGCATTGATAGAGCAAAAAATTGATCCCTCAAAATATGATCCGAGGGAATTAGGGCTTAAAGTAGGCCTGGAGATACACCAACAACTAGATACTAGGCACAAATTGTTCTGCGGATGCCCAACAGAGCTCATACACGAAGAACAGGGCCACGAAATAGACGAGTTCATCAGGCAGCTCAGACCGACCCGGAGCGAACTAGGCGAAGTCGATATAGCTGCTCTCTTCGAGTGGCGTAAAGGAAGACTATATCACTATCACGCCCCGCGAGAATCGACTTGCCTAGTTGAGGCCGACGAAGAGCCACCCCATGAGCTTAACAGGGAGGCGCTCATCATCGGCCTAGCTGTCGCGCTCGCGCTAAAAGCTTCCCCTGTTGACGAAGTATATGTTATGAGGAAAATAGTTATTGACGGCTCCAATACAACGGGGTTCCAGAGAACAGCTATAATAGCCCTTGGCGGGGAGATAGAGCTACCCAGCGGGAAAGTGGTAGGGATACAGACGATAGCTATAGAGGAGGATGCTGCGCGAAAGATACGCGAGCAGGGCAAATACACTCACTACATGCTTGATAGGCTCGGCGTCCCGTTAATAGAGATATCAACAGCACCCGATATAGAGACCCCCGAGGAGGCATACGAAACAGCACTAACAATAGGACAACTCCTAAGGCTAACCAAGCGCGTAAAACGCGGCATAGGGACAATACGCCAAGACCTCAATGTCTCGATAAGAGGAGGGGTAAAGACAGAGATCAAAGGTGTTCAGCGCCTCGATCTTTTACCTAAAATCGTGCTCTATGAGGCTATTAGGCAGAAGCGGTTATTGGAGATAAGAGATGAGCTCGTGAGAAGAGGAGTGAGAGAGGAGGATGTTCTAGGCCAGGAAATCGTCGACGTTACCACGGTGTTTGAGAAGACCAGGTCAAAGATAATAAGGAAGGCTCTAAGGAGTGGGGGCAAGGTCCTAGCCGTCAAGCTACCAGGCTTTGCGAAGCTACTTGGAGCCGAGGTCCAGCCAGGTAGAAGGTTTGGAACCGAGCTAGCCGACTACGCGAGGTTCTGGGGAGGTGTAGGTGGCTTATTCCACACCGATGAGTTGCCGAACTATGGTATCTCCGAGGAGGAGGTAAACAAGCTATACTCTGTGCTTGGTGCAAGAAAGGAAGTAGATGCTATAGTGATAGTAGCTGATAGGGAGACTAATGCTAGGAAAGCGCTTAGAGCTGTACTTGAGCGGGCAGCCTACGCGCTAAAAGGGGTGCCAAAGGAGACTAGAGCAGCGAAGGAGGATGGAACAACAAGGTTTATGCGCCCTCAGCCAGGCTCCGCACGGATGTATCCAGAGACTGATATTCCGCCGATAGAGGTAACAGAGGAGTTGCTATCTGAGGCCCGGAAGCTGGTTCCGCCAAAACCCCAGGAGAAGATCAAGGTACTTGTTGAGAAATATGGTCTGAGTACTGAGCTGGCAAAGCAGATAATCCGCGACGTGAGACTTGATCTCTTCGAAGAACTCGCGGAAAAATATGGATCCGAGGTCTCGCCATCATATATAGCATCAATATTTACTAATATTCTTCGAAGCCTTTCCAGAGAGGGAGTAAACGTTGAAAACATACATGACTACCATATAGAGGAGCTAGTAGATGCCATCGCTAAGGGAAGGTTACCAAAAGACGCCGTCCCCGACGTACTATCATATATTGCTAAAAACCCGGAGAAACATGTTGCTGACGCTATAAAGGAGCTAGGGATAACGGTAGTAGATAGAGAAGCCATAGAGAAAATGATAGAGGAGATAATAGCTAGTATGATAGATGAGGTAAAAGAGAAGGGGTTAAGAGCCATGAACAAGGTTATGGGGCGTGCCATGGCCCAGCTAAGGGGCAGAGTTGACGGCAGGGTAGTCGCCGATATCGTTCGCAGGAAGATAGAGGAGGTTATCGGAGAGAAACAATGATATTAAAAAGGCTTATTGCTTAGTCTGCTTAAAGGCGATGAGGAGTACTCCCGACGCGGAACAAGTTTTATGAAGAAAAGGCATTTGACTGAGCCTTTTCCCCTTTACATCTTGGTCGCGCTCTCCGCTATTACTTCTGTCTTGAACTTTCTTCCCTCGATAGCATCTATTATTCTCTCAATGAAATCTTCTTCGTACGGCACTCCCACGAAGGCTAGTATACCGTTAATAGCTATAGCTGGTACCGATGTTACGTGATATTTATCCGCGATATCGGGGTTTTCATAGGCCTCTACCGTGTCGGCTATGAAGTCCTTTTTACCGTTTCTCCATGCTTCGAAAGCGAACATATTAGCTAGGAGAGCTGCATAGGGGCAGTACGGGCATTGGGGGGTCACTACAACCTCTATGTGTACCGGTTTTTGGATCGATTTTATCTTCTCAACAGTTGATTGATCTAGACCACTATCCTCTTGTGAAATACGTATTATTGTTTCAACGAGACCCCTTATCTCCTCCCCACTAGGCGTACCAGTATACCTTATGGAGCCGTCGAGAAGCGTTGTTGTAGGCACTCGTTCAACTCTCTGCCTCTTAAATTCCTCATCGTCTTTCCCTTTTTCGAAAATCTTGACCTTAACGAGCTTCTCACCGTTCTTTACCGGGGCCTCCTCCTCTAACACCTTAGCTATTTTTATACTCTCATCACAGTATTTGCAATTCGGGCCTATGAAGACGTTTATTGTTACTGGTTTCTCGAGATCCTGGAAGGCTTCCCGAATAGCCTCTCTAGTTTCCTGGTCTATCTCCATACGAACCAGGTCAATTGCCACACTTCATCACCCACTCTCTCAAAGACCTTACCCTCTAATAGTTTTAGAGGCTTTCTATAATAGGTGTTAAAAGCGCGCCAGAAACGCCTATGCATAACCTGGCCCTCTAAGCTTCTACTTATACGCGTGTTATCCAAAGGGGGTAAGCTATTATAGGGGGCACTACTTAACGTGTGAATATATGGGCTTTGGCTATGGATAAGTCTGCAGGGATACTTGTTACACCCTGTGAGCTCGCCGTAAGAAAATACGTACCATCTATTAGGGCGTCATTAGCTATTGTACTTGTAAAGGACTATGGTTTATCCATCTATCGTACAGCAAAGCTGCTTAAGATAACGCCCGCAGCCGTATCAAACTATATTCTTGGCAGACGTGGGCGCGATTATGTAGACCTTATTCTGAACGATAAAGAGCTCTATGGTCTTGTAAGCAAGCTCGCAGAACAAATCATAAGTGGGACAGCCGAGGAGAACATAATATCTAAACACTTGTGCGAGATATGTACAAAGCTACGCTCCAAAGTCGAGGAAGGTTTCAATAAAGAGGAATGCGTAACACACATGAACACCCAGTAGCCCGTTGTTCATCTTTTTATAAGAAATGGTGGTAGCTCGCGCAGATGTAGCTTAAGCCTAGCTAAGCTAAGTGGACGAGAACCAAAGCTAACTCGATTATATCTAGGCTCTAGGGGCTCCCACTCATCTGTCTCCACGGAGTAGATAGCGGCTCTTAATACGCGGTGCTTCTCAAACACTATTTCGTGGAGCTTTGATATAGGGTACGGATTCCACATGCATAGTTCTACTTCGTTGTTTCTCCTCTCTACCCCCATAGGAATGGCTGCTGTAAGAGACCATAGTACTGGCTTTTTGTTTTCAATGTTCTCGGGCCCGCTTTCACCATAGCTGTTTCCTAGAAGATAATCTACATATAGTTTTGTCTTACTACATCTCGTCCCAACGTTATAGACAGCTTCACCCTCTATTAGCTCTATTGAACCATTTCTGCTAACATTTATTGTGCATAAATTATTTAGACACAGTATATTAGCGTATGT
>JALSNP010000067.1 GCA_026986935.1 Pyrodictiaceae archaeon
ACACCGCCAACGAGGCGTAGAAGACCAGAGACGGGCTAACAAGTCCACGAGGAAGCACTCTACTGCTTGTTCTGGGCATTAAAGCGTCAATATCCCTATCAAAATACATGTTAAGCGCCGTAGTTGAGCCCACAGCGAGGTATCCTAGAATCCATAGAAGCAAATGCTCTGAAAGAGGGTAGTGAAAACCTCCGGCAGCTATAAAAGCCGCATACATCGAGAATAGGAGCAACATAGTCTGCTTAAACTTTGTTAAGTCGCTAACGACATGAATAATCTCCTCCAGCTCGCTTACAACTCCTTGGCTGAAGCGCTCCTTGCCGTGTTGTAGCCGTTTACTCATCTCAGAGCCCCCGGTACCCGGAAAGGTTAGGGAAAACCCCTTATTTAAGCAGAGCTAAGGGGCTTTAAATCACTAGGATAACCGATAGAGGCTTGGAGCTCTAGTCATGTCGCAGCCAGGCTGTTTTAATGCGAGAATTAGGCTGTCGTCGCATAATCTTGAAGAGCTTTATTCATGCATTAGGCTCCTAGCGGGAAGCCTGTGCAAGGAAGTGGAATGCTCGTATCCGGACACGATGGCCTGGATACTGGCGAGCAATGCTAAGTGCTTAATAAAGATGACCACTCCTCAGCCATTGCAACCCATATCTGGCTCTAGTCTCTTGCCTGCGCTCGTTGCATCAATTATAGATATTTCTTGTACGGGCTCGGAGGATGTTGTAACCATTAGTAAATATATCCTGCAAGTACTGAAAGAATGTAGGGGTATTGGTACTGCGCTAACATAGCTTGGCCGGGGGCTATGATGTGGATAAGCGGTCACTGAGTGTGTGAAGACACTCCCATGGACTGAGCCTTGTAAGGTCCTCGTCTTCTATGACGTAACCTCTTATAGGGCATACCTATAGTCATCGTTGTACCCGAGGAGGACAAGTATGCCGAGTCCTCTAAAAGGAAGAGACCTACTATCTATAAGGGATCTATCGCGTGAAGAGATGGAACTAGTCCTAGACACTGCGAGGGTTATGAAGACTCGGTTCTACTCAGGGGAGCGCATATTACCGGTTCTGAGAGGTAAGAGCGTTGCGCTCATCTTCGAGAAGCCTAGTACTCGTACACGTGTAAGCATGGAGATAGCCGTACAGCAGCTAGGCGGTTATCCTCTCTATCTTAGGAGAGACGAGCTACAGCTCGCACGGGGCGAGCCTATAAAGGATACTGCACGCGTACTATCACGCTACGTTGACGCTATTGCAGCCCGTGTTTATAGTCATCAGAGCCTCGAGGAACTAGCAGCCTACGCCAGCGTCCCCGTCATAAACATGCTAAGCGACCTGGAGCACCCGTTACAGGCGCTAGCAGACGTGCTTACTATCAGGGAGAAGAAGAGCAGCATAAAAGGCGTTAAAGTAGTCTATGTAGGTGATGCGAGAAACAATGTTGCTCACAGCCTCATGCTAGCAGTAGCCAAGCTTGGCGGCCACATGGTCCTAGCATCGCCGAGGCAGCTAAGACCACGCGAGGATGTTCTACAAGCCGCGTTAGAGGCTGCGAAAGAGAGCGGTGCTACCGTAGAGTTGGTTGAGGATCCACGTGAAGCGGTCAAAGGAGCTGACGTTGTTTACACAGATGTATGGGTTAGCATGGGCGAGGAGAGCCAGGCTGAGGAGAAGAGGAAACTCCTACAAGGCTACCAGGTAAACACAGACCTAATGTCACTGGCTGCTAATAACGCTATATTCATGCACTGCCTACCAGCTCATAGAGGGGAGGAGGTTACCGAGGAAGTGATAGAGGGGCCGTGGAGCGTTGTATGGGATCAGGCAGAAAATAGACTACATGCCCAGAAAGCAGTATTGGCGCTAATACTTAGTGACTAGCCCCGGACCCTTTTTACAGCAACCTTGTTCTCCCTGACAAATTCCTTGGCGTCGTCACCTAATACGACACCACTACCATAGAGTACCAGTACCGGCCTCGCGCCTAGGCTCTCAGCCTTCCTCTTTATAGCCTCCAGTTCCTCTCTTCCAACAACCTTCTTCCCGCTCACGACATCGACGGCGAGTTTCTCCCCGCCTTTAATAGCGACAAAGGATACCCTACCATGCTTTGTGTTAACATTCATTCTTACATGAAAGCCTGCTTCTACGTATCTACCAGCTACTTTACCCTCTACTCCATACTTTTGTTCCAGTTTCTTCTGTTGAAACACTATCTCGGCTAGTGTCAAAGCCCCTATTCACCCCGCGACAATTAGCCAGAAGGGCTAGCCCTTTTATTCTTCAAGCTCCTGCTAGCCCGAGAAAAGGGGCATAGTTATGGACCCGGTTTTCGCTCTAGGCATAGCGGGTATGCTGTTCATAGTGGCTGGGTGGGCTGTATCTATCACGTCGCTTCCACCATTAAGGCTGAGCACGCTCTACTTCACTGGGAGCCTGTTATTAACCATATACGCTGTTCTTCAGCGCGATCCCATATTTACAACGCTTAACGCAGCCGCCACAGCACTGGCTCTAGCAAATATTATTAGAACTCTTAAACTTCGTAAACGATAGAGTAGCTGCAGGAGTATTTGAGCAGGGTGGATAGGGCTTGGCAAGAAAGAATCGTGGCCAGAGACGTGGAAGAGGGGCAGCTGTTATTCGTTTACAAGACCTCTTAGGATTTGCTAGAAAATATGGAGTCCTCGTATCAGTGGCGTTGCTGATTGTTTCGCTCGGTGTAGGGTTCTATATAAGATACATGCCTTATAAAAACTATAACACTATAGTATCTAATGCTGAGATGATGGGGCTAGGCGATGTAGCTGTTACCGCTAGGTTCGGGGCAATGGACCCCCTAATAGAGTACTGGCTAGCAAAGTATCTACACGACCACGGGCTTAGTTCATGGGCTACCCTCCATCCGCCTAACCCCGCTGTGATGAAGTTCTGGTACCCCTGGGGCAGGGACTTCACCCATAGCGCAAAACCCTTCGTCCCCTTCATAGGATCTAAGCCCATAGCTGGACTAAGTGTTGCTCAATGGGTATCACTGCTTCCACCAATATTCGGCGCCCTAATGGTACTAATGGCGTTCGTGTACATGTACTCCAGCTATGGCAAGGCGGCAGCAATTATAGCAGCCTTATTAGCGGCTGTGCTACCCTCATCCATTATAAGGACCTATGCGGGCTTCGTAGAAAAAGTTGGCATATCTCTTCCATTCCTAATAGCAAGTATATGGTTGTTCGTTGAAGCGCTTAGAAGGAATAGTTACATCTATGCAATAGTCTCTGGGGCTATAGGCGGCTTTATAGTGTTTATATGGGGTGGCTATCTACTAGCGGGACTAATAGTTGCAGCCTCTACCGCGTTAGTGCCTCTTGCCGCGAGCTCCGCTAAGGATGCTAGGGCAAAATTCGTAGTAGGCCTAGTAACGGCTATAGCGTATAGTGTTACACTTCTCATTGCAACAAGCTACGTACCCGTGCCCAGGAAATACATATGGCTACCTATAGCCATAATAGTGCTCCTCTTCGCAATATACGAGGCCCTTGAGAGAATCACTACAATTAGGCGAGGCTACCTCGCCGAGAAAAGAGTCGTGATAACCTATACATCGATTCTAATAGTACTAGGCATAGCAGCGCTCTTCATAGCACCATACATAGGGATAAGCGGCAAATACTACTACGCTCTCCTAGGCCCACTAAGAGGAGCTGTTCACTCACACCTAGGAGTAATAGAGTTCACCGTGGCAGAGAACAACCCGCCTAACATAAGAACCGTGCTGCTCCCAAGAATGAACATAATATTCTTCACCGCCCCAATAGCGGCACTATATTTGCTCTACATCGCCATAAAGCGCAAGGAGGCTTGGCATCTTCCTCTAGCCATCTCTGCTCTTGGGTTCTACCACGCATTGCTCGGAATGGCTTATTTCGAGCAAGTAGCCTCTGTGTTCGGGGTGCTCGCCTCAGCCGCTATGCTAGGTGTCCTTGTTAGAGACCTCGTGTTTGAGCAGGTAAAGACTAGGAAGACTAAAACACGGTACTCAGAGACATACGAGGTTCTATTACTCTCGGCTTCGCTTCTAGCACTACTACTAGCTATCGGTGTTATAGCTGGCGCCTACAAGGCTGTCGGGATGATGGAGAGCACGGCTCCCATACAGCTGGATATGCCAAGCACTAATGCACAACAATACGGGTGGCTATACCTACTCCACCTATTCCGGACAAACACTACCAAGGATACCGTTGTTGTTGCTTGGTGGGACTACGGGTACCTCATAACCGTGGGCTCCAATAGGGCAACGGTAGCCGATGGAGCAACCATGAACGCTACACAGATAAAGCTCCTAGCAAAGTTCTTCACCACGACTAACGAGGATGAAGCCTCCAAGATACTAAGGGAGCTACACCTCAAGCCTAACAAGACGCTAGTACTAGTACACGAGGCCGTTCTCTACAACCCCGTTACAGGTTCCGTAATATATGCCCCCACGTTAGGCGATATAGCTAAGTCGAGCGCAATGCTATTGATAGCAGGTGTGATAAAGAGGGGAGAACCACTAACCCAGCAAGTGCTAAAATACTATTTGCACACAATGATATACCGCATGTTTGCTAGTGCGCCATACTATATGAACACAACGGGCACTGTCTTTATACCGTTCAGAGGAGCTACCAAGGGATTCAACGTCACTGTAGTACAGTTCCCCAACCTAAATACCGCTGGTAAAGTATATCACTTTAAGCACTTTAAACCATACCTAGTACTTATCTCACCATTCGTCGATAAGCACGGCAGGGTGCTGGTGCAGAGAATAGGGAACGAAGTCTACCAATTCGGCATAATATACGTGGTATATAAGTGGATAGGCTAACGGATATTGCGAAGATGGTCTACTGCCCTCTTGGTTTTTATAGGCTTGTATTTACTACGCTAAATACTCTACCGGGTTCCTTGCCCTAGATAATGGGTTGCATAGGGGCTGGGTGCTGTAGAGCCATGTTTTTCAAGACGAGGAGAAAGAGTACAGCAAGCCCTAGGATACGCTTATTAGAGCTAGCTGTTGCTACAAGGTACGCTGTTTCCCGTCTAAGCCTAATAGCTTCTCGGCTTCGCTCAACATATGAGAGGACGAGGGACGAGTCGCTGAAAACAATGTTACAGAAAATACTGTATCTACAAGCAGTACTCGAGATAGCATCGGTTAGGCTTGAAACCCTTGCCGACATAGGTCTTGTATCATCCGATGACCTATCTATTCTTAAACGCGTTGTCTCGGATCTGAAAAACACTCAGGGCATTGTTATGCCCGCTGTATCAAGTATGCTAACAGACCTTGACAACATGATTTCACATATAGCCTCGAGCGCGGGGATAGAGTTAGCTCCCTTAAGCCCCGTCGTCACCGAGCACGCTAAGAAGATAATGGAGGAGGCAAAAATCATAGCTGATGAGCGTCTCAAAGAGTACTTCCCGTCAGAGAACACTAGCTAGCACAAACACCGAAGTAATAAAGACAAATATGTTGAATAGTGTGTTTTGTGCTAGTAAATGTACGCAATAACGAGGGATCGGTATAAGGGCATATTTTAGTGAAAGTGTTTAATCCTATTCGAGGAGAGCTTAATGAGCCTAGAAGAGACCATTAGGGAGCGAATCATACGCTTATTGCTAGAGGCTAGGCGTCCCCTAACAGCACGAGAGATCGCGGAAAGCGTTGGGCTTGACCCCTATCGCGGAGAGGCTGAGGTATATGAGCACTTGAGACATATTGCCAAAACCCTTAAGAGAAGATATGGCGGAAGAACCGTACTGTACATGATTCCTCCACGGTGCAAGGATTGCGGATACGTGTTCAAGGATCTCCGAGAGCCTAGGAAGCCTAGTAAATGTCCGCGCTGTAAGAGTCAGAGGATAGAGCCTCCAAAATTCTATATAGAGACTGACTAGGACAAGTCCCCCACGGGGTAGAAGGGCTTGAGAGTAATAATTACGTGGCTTCATGGGGAGGATGTTGTACTGCTACGGCGATACGATGACAGTGGCAAGCTTGTTGGCGAGGAGACTTATAAAGGTGTGCGCCTCCTGGACATAAGGACGCCCGTGACGATACCAAGTACTCTGATGAGCGGCGTTAGTGTATACATAGTGGCTGGGGATGCTAGAGCCGAGAAAAAGAACTCGATACTGGTCGTAAGGAGCTAGAGGGTGCGTCATCGATGATTGAGGCAAGGGTTGAGAGGAGTAAGAGCCGGAGCGGGAAGCACGCTGTCCGCGACCTAGTGCTCCTCGTATCGCGTAATGGAGAGGTAAAAGAGCCCAGGCCTAGAATCCAGCAACCCACAAGCCCGACTTATTCTCGTGGAGAAGCGTACCGCGTCTACATAAACGTTCCTGAAGACTGGTTCCTAGTACAAGTACACCTGGTGCGAAATCTTAGAGGGCATGTTAAGGGCTACATAGAGGTCTATGCACCCTCTGGGGAGCGCCTCTTTAGAGCAGTATATCGTAAGCTAAAGCTCAGATACAGCGACGGGGATCCACAATACGCTTGGATTGTGCAACGTGTTGCCGATTACCTAAAGCTACCAATAAAGAACATTAATCTTATCCCAGCAATCTATCGCACTAAGCGGGGATAGGAGTAGCGGGGTTCTTAACCAGGGCTGGTTGATCGCCGATGACCGGGGCCTCGTGCTAAGCCCGTTGATGGGCTATGACGTGTTCACGGACCGGGGGAGGCTCGTTAATCATGAGCAAGCGGTTTATGCGTGTGCTCGCGGAGAGGGAGATTAAACGCATGCTTATCCGCAAGGCGAGGGACGCGGGTGTCTCCCCGGGAGAAATAGCTGATTGGCTTTACTATGAAGCCGGGATAAGAGCGCAACCAGTATGGAGCGATATAGAGAAGAAGATTCTTAGAGCAGATGTTGATCCTCAATCATTGGCATCATTTCTAATAGATCAGGGCGTGGAGATAGACGAGGATGAATGGCTTAAAATCCTAGACAAGTACTCGGGGCTGGAGGAGCCGAGATTCCTTCTCCGCCGAGGAGAGAGGAGTAAATGAGGTGCAGAGAAGAGATAGAGAGAGTACTTAGTGTGCTCCGGGGCTCGAGATACTCTATATCCGAGCTCTTAGCAGTGTTACTCGTAGTAAAGACTATGGAGCCTGTTGGGCGCATTATCCTCTCAAACATTCTAGGCATGGGGGACAAAAAAGCCAGGAATATTATTAGGGAGCTTAGGAGGAGGGGGGTTATACGCGTCACGCACGCTGGCTCAACAATATCGAACGATTTCGCAAACCTACTTGACTCGATCAAATGTATAACAAGAGAAAACTATACTATATCTATACTTCCCTGTAGTATTGAAGAAGCGAACATCATACGGCTAAGAGACGAGCTCGTATTGCTGCTAGGTGCTCCAGACGTGCTAATAGCCATAGGCTATTCGAGGAGTGGGTCTGTTGATTTCCCGGGGATACCTAGCCTGTACAAGGATAAGTTAACCGACCTAGTACGCGGTCTTTGGGGGCATGGCGAGGAGGCTATAGCTATTTTCAGTAAACCAGGGTGTTATATGTGCTGCTCTAGTTTCCTACAGGCTCTTATAACCTCGTCTAAGCGGTCAGATACTATGTCGCGGAGTCTCTGAGGAGCTTCTATCGCTTCTAGGATTGATTTCACGGGGGGCGGGACAAGTTCCTTCCACGTCTCATCGTTCATGACCATTTTGCACCTGATTATTTCTCCGCGCCACTTATCTCGTCGGAGTAGAGGAGGTTTTATCGTTCTTATTCCCGCATCGCGGAATGCGCGGGCAACGGATGAGTTCGCGGTAGCCACGGCGCTGACAGGCGGTATGTAGGAGAGGACGTAGAGCGCGTTGCCTCGGAACACTCTTAGGGTGTGAATCGTTGCCGTGACTACCCGTCTTGGGTCAATTCCGCTCCACTTGATAGTCTCATGGATCATTAGAAGCCTTTCACCAGCCGTAAACGGGTTAACCCATGTATGGCTCTCATCAGCCATTCCAACAAGTACTACGACCTCATCAAATTCGTTGAGAAGCCACTTCAACGCCTCAAAGTGACCATAGTGGAATGGCTGGAATCTCCCGAAAAACACTATTCTTTCCAAATCACTAGCCCTGCTCATAAACCAGTGACCCCGCTGCGTCTCATCTAAACAAACCGATTAAACTAGGGAAAGCTAATCCGATTTTAGCCATCTTGGCGACTAGGAGGGATACTATTGGGGCGCAGACGCGTATGTTTTGTAGTTAACCCGATAGCTGGGGTGGGAGGCCCCCTAGCCCTGAAAGGAAGCGATGGCGAGGCTGGGCTAAGAGCACTTGAACGCGGCGCAAGACTGGTGGCTCCTAGCAGAGCCGTGGAGTTTCTAAGAGAGGCCCGTAGACTAGGCTTACAAAAACACTTGGAGTTCTTAACCGCTAGCGGCGTCATGGGCGAGGATGAGCTACGAGAAACAGGGTTTGAGGACTACGAGCTTGTACATAGGTATTCCTCGTTTCCTACGAAGCCCGCTGACACTTTGAGAACAGTGCAAGGCTGTGTAGATAACGGTGCGGAGCTCGTAGTCTTCGTAGGCGGTGACGGTACTGCAAGAGATGTTCTCAAGGGGTTAGAGCTAGCACACGCCACTAATAAGCCAGTACTAGGAGTACCTGGAGGAGTAAAGATGTACAGCTCGGTATTCGCAGAGAACCCGTTAGCAGCCGCACACGTTATACAAGAGTGGCTCAGCTCCCCCTCTCTCTGCGAGGCAGAGATCCTCGACATAGATGAGGACGCTTTTAGAAGAGGAGAGCTACGCGTCAAACTATACGGGTACGCTAAAACGCCCTGTAGTAGATTCCTTGTAGGCTCTTCGAAACAACCAACACCTCTAACACAGGATGAGGAGGAGAACAAGGAGGCAATAGCTAGATACATAATCGAGAACATGGAGCCGTGCACGCTATACATACTAGGCCCTGGCACGACGACCGCTAAGATAGCCGAGCTACTAGGAGTTCCTAAAACCATGCTAGGAGTCGATGTCTATCACGACAAGAAGCTT
>JALSNP010000068.1 GCA_026986935.1 Pyrodictiaceae archaeon
GCTTTCAACATGCTGGCAGGGTATAATGGTCTCGAAGCCGGGATGGCGGCAATAACTCTATCATACTACGCGATATACGCATTACACTTGGGCCGCATGCTATCGTTCAAGCTGAGCGTTATAGCGCTCGCCGCCATCATCGGGTTCCTATACTGGAACAAGCCTCCCGCAAGAACATTCCCGGGCAACGGTTTCACATACGCTATAGGAGCTCTTCTGGCCGCGATAGTTATAATCGGTAACTATGAGAAGTTCGGGGTAGCACTCTTCGCACTGTACTTTCTAGAGCTCGCCCTATTCATTAGAGGGCTGCTGAACGGTGTCTACAAGGAAACATTCGGAATACCGCAGCCCGATGGCAGCCTGGAGCTGCCATACGATAAGATCTACAGCGTGACACACCTTGCAATATACATTCTCAAGCGGGTGAGGGGGAGAGCCACAGAGAAGGGCGTGACTATACTGATACTAGCTGTTCAAGCAGTTATAGGATTAATAGCATTAGCAGTCATGTGGTGAGCGGCGGTAGAGGGAGAGAACCCTGAGTGCATCCCCACAGTGTTCGTCCCGGAGAAAATAGTTACGGGTAAAACACGCACAATCGTGGGGGTATTTGCGAGCATTCGAGACCATTACTATCTAGCTATGAGACTTGTCACCCCCTCACCCTTCCATGCAAGATGGGAGCCATACTTGATTATTGATAGAGCTAGAGTTTTACGCGGGCGGGAGGGCTACGCTAGAATATCCGGTTACATGTCACTAGTAAAATACAAGTGTTTTAGGAGGGTAATGTACGATCTAGTAGGTAAAAAGATAATTAAAAGATACCATTTAGCACCATGGGGGTTGCCGGCGCTCTACACTATCGATGCTAGCGATGTGCTACCAATAGAGAAGGCCGCCATAGTCGAGAACAACGGTGTAGCCCTTCTCAACTATATTAGGAAGATAAATGTCCGGGTGGTAGAAATCTAATATCGTGCCACTAGACCTTGGAAACGTATTTGGCCTTACATGTGCCTGTGAGTGTGTTACCGTAGGTAGAATGTGTGCTATGGTGGTTGGGGCTGGAAGTATTGAAGCTGTACACTAGAACGGGCGATGAAGGCGAGACGTTCTGTATGAGAATAAAAGGTAAAGTCAAAAAATACGATGCGATAATAGAATTTATGGGAACATTAGATGAGGCTAACAGCGCCCTAGGTCTCGCTTCAGGGTTCGCAGAAGACAAGTACAAGGAGGAGATCGTCAATATTCAGAGAATGATATTCAATATAGGATTCGAAATCGCAGGTTCAACAAGGCTTAACGGCTCGGAAATAGTAGATATAGAGAAGAAAATAGACATGCTAATGGAAAACATCAGTCTCTCAGGCTTCATACTACCCGGCGGCTGCCCGCTGTGCGGAGCACTACATCTAGCCAGGAGTATACTGAGGAGAAGTGAGAGGCTGTTCTGGAAGCTTATCGATACCGAACGTCTACCTAGGGATGATAGAATGCTTTACATAGGCAAGCTCCTGAACAGGCTTAGCGACCTATTGTTCGCTTTAGCACTGAGAATATCCATAGATAAACATGCTGTAGAGTATGTTTAGGATACAACATTATGGCGTGCTATAACGTGTCCCAGCGGCCCCTCATGGGGGGACGGGCGCCGATCATCCGCAGTGATAGGCGTTACTATAGGTTAGATATCTACTAGCATCCAATTGTTTACTGGTTTCGTGTCACGCGATGGCGTAGTCATCATAGGGGCCGCCATATTGAAACTACTACAGGATAAAGAGCGAAATATGTTTCGTACTGCAACCCTTATATGTGAAGCCTCTCTTCCCACGAGCATTCCGGGTTTTAAGCCGGGATAGAGGGAGTAGTATTATTTATTGGGTGCAGGATGTTGGTCTCGCTTCTCGACGAGGAGATAGAAAACCCGCGGGCAGTATTGCAGTACCCGGACGCGAGAAGCTTTAGAGAACTGATAGCAGCACTCAGCAAGGTCTTAGATGAGGCACGCTTTGAGCTCGGAGAGGATGGCGTTAAGGTTGTTGGTATGGATGCGTCTAAAACTGTGTATATGGAGGTTTTCATGCCCAGGGATGCCTTCC
>JALSNP010000069.1 GCA_026986935.1 Pyrodictiaceae archaeon
GCTGAATGCGTGATAGTTGTTGATGTATCAAAATCCAATAAGGATATAGAGGAGATTAAATCGGAGCTCTCGTCGTTAGACGTTGTAAGATTCATACAAGCGCGTTCACTAAAGCGCTAGAACCGTAGCAATATGTAATATACAAGGGAAAGCAATAGTAATAATTTTATCTCCTTTCTTTTACCAAATATTCCTATCAGCTTGGATGATTCGTTTTGGAGGCAGCGGCTATCTCTCTATATGTAGGCTGCTGCGGATACCCAGTATCCCGCACACGTTACTACACTCTATTTAAAACCGTCGAGTTGCAACAGACATTCTATAACCTTCCAACACTTGATACAGCCTCCCGGTGGCGCAGAGAGGCTCCTAGCGACTTCGTTTTTAACATGAAAGCGTGGCAGGTAATAACTCACCCGTCATCAAGCCCTACGTGGCGAAGGCTTAGATCATTACCACCTGGCCAGATAGAAAACTATGGTTTCCTAAAACCTACTAGAGAAAATTTAGATGCCTGGAAGAAAAGTCTAGAAATAGCAAAAGTTCTAAGAGCTAGAGTCATAGTGCTTCAGACTCCTCCGAGCTTTAAGTATAGCGAGGAACATGTGAAATGGGTAAATGAGTTCTTTTCCCATGCAGGTAGGGAGGCTAAATCAAGCGAGATAATTATTGGGTGGGAGCCTCGAGGGGACTGGAAGAACTTCCCAGATGTACTAAAGAACGTTATTTGTACCCACGAGGTGATTCATATTACTGATCCTCTTCGTTTAGATCCCATCGTGTGTGAGGGACAAAAGGTTCTCTATTTTAGGCTTCATGGTCTCGGGGGAAGGGAGGTAAACTATAGGTATAAGTATACGGATGAGGACTTAGAGAAATTGACAAGCAAGATTAATAAATATATAAATGCATATGAAGATATTAGGGAAATCTATGTTATGTTTAACAATATTTATATGCTTGATGATAGCAAGAGATTCCGTGACCTTGCAGCTAAGCACTTCAATAACATACTAGGTATTAAAATACTTTGATGAGCCGCGTCACTGTTTAGTGAAGAGGCTCAGACGGTGGTTAGATCTGCATCGGTGGAAACTCCTTAAGGCGGGTAGAGCTCCATCATCGCCAAGTTATTGGTGGTGAACCTGTAGGCATAAATAAAGTGTTAATAACATGTGTAGTAAGTATAGTGGGGAGCTGGGTTGAGTTTTAGAGCAGTATACCCAATTGCTACGAAATTTAAATACATCGTGCAGACCATAGCTAAGGTCATGGACGAGATACCGTTCATTGCTTCTCCAGAGGGATTGGAGGTCAGGGCGCTGACCCCTGATAAAACAACGATGATAGTGCTTCGATTACCTTCTACAGTGTTTGACTCCTTCGAGTTAGCTGAGGAGAAGAAGAGCTTTATCGTAAGCGCGGACGAGCTTAACAGGATAGCGAAAAGAGGTACCCGTAACGATATAGTTGAATTAAAACTTGATGAGGAGCGTCGACGGCTTGAGGTAAACTTCCATGATAAGAAGACGGGGGTTGTTAGGTCATTTTACGTTGGTCTAAGAGAGGGGGTTGTTGAGGAGCTGAGCGAGCCACAAGTAGAGCTAAATGTGACGGCACGCATGATGGCAGAGGATTTTAAGAATATAATTAATGACGCGAAGATAGTAAGTGATGAAGTAGAGTTTAGAACCTATGAGGATAAAATAGAAGTCTTTGCTGAATCAACCCAGAAGAGGTACAAAGGAGTACTTGTACAGGGAGACCCATTATTAAGCCTAGATGTTAGCGGCAATACACCGGTAACGGCTAAATATTCAATAGATTTGTTAAAGGCCACTCTTAAGGCAGCTAGCGCGGCTGATACAGTGACACTGCAATACGGTGAAGCGCTTCCGATGAGGCTAAGTTTCGACCTTCCTGGTGGCGGTATCCTAGTGTATTGGGTATCGCCAAGGATTTAGCTCTCCTCTAACTTCCTTAGCAGCTCTTCAAGGGCTTTTTTGGCCTCACTTTTTGTCTCGGCTACGCCCATGGTTCTCCTTGACGCGCTTCTTCTAAGAGAAGGGAACCATGCTGGCCTAGGACACTGGGGCCTCTCGGGGCATGCTAGGCAACAGTAGGGGCAAACACTTCTCTCGGGGTGAAGCCAGCACTGGCGGGTGGGTCTGTGTCGGCCGCAGATATCGCATTTCTCCCAATAAATGCTCATATACCTCCCCCACATTATCATGGCTTCATTTAGCTATAAAAGACCTAGTGCCCGGGAAGTATTCATATTACAAAATGGCTGACCGATGATAAGCGGTAATCGCGGCGGGGCACACTATGAGTATTCGTAAACGCCCCGTGGAGTAGGCCGTTTGGAGGGATGAAGCCGTCACGTCACCCTCTTTGTTCCATGGGCGGGGATTATATTAGTCTTGGTTTAAGGAATCCAGAATTGAGGTGAATTACTTGGATAAGAGAGCTGTTATCGAGATTGATTTTGCTAAGTATAAATCAGTAAAACTTCCTAGGGATGATGCAGAGCACCTCCTTAATGTACTCACCGATCTTCTCGGCAAGAGCACCAATGATTTACAAGAGACTCTTAGGTATATTAGAAACTTTGATGAATTTTTCGAATATATGAGGAAGAAGTTTAAAGATTATTTAGCCCCACCTCATAGGGCTGATGACTATATAAGAGGCGAAGCAGTAATTGATAAAATTAAACTAATAAAGGAAAATAACGAAAAGTATGTATTAATAGTGTTCGATAGACGTGTAAAAGAGGACATAATTAGTGACGCCCTAAGACGCCTAGGCTATGAAGTTGAAATAAAGAGAACGTTTTAGCGCCAAGCGTTCCTCTGGATCCTACTTTTTCTTTCTCCGCTTCTTCGAGCCTAAAAGAGGCACAACTACAGACTGGAGAGACGATGCAGCCTCGCTCACGTCAATTTCGCCCCGTAATGCTTTTTCAAGAATCTCGGTTCGCCTCACCATCGCTTCAAGCAGAGAGGCATTGATATCAATATCTATGGTTTCTTCGGTCTCTTCCGCCTCCTCCTCTCGTACCGTCTCTGTTTCCTCGGTCTCCTCGACTGTAGTGGTCTCTTCCGCCTCTGACATTAGAATCCACCCTTCTTGCGCGCCCAGTTTTCGTAGCCTCTTATCTCATATGACCTGGCTATTAAATACTTCATTGCCAATTATCCTACTTGTACTAGTAGTGGCTCTCTTATGTAATAGTCGCGTATAATCGCATAACCTTGTGGCAATACACCAATGGTTTTAACAATAACATCTATTTCCTCTTTTTCGTTACTTAGAGCTATTCCCTCAGCAACATATTTTGCCACCCTAGGCTCCACTTGACGAAGCACTATCTTAGTTCCCATGTTAGCTAAAATGCTCTTATCCATTTCGTCAAGGCGCTGCGTTATAAGTATGAGGGATAGGCCGTATTTCCTCAGCTCGGCGCTCATGTTAGCTATAATGTTTCTTCTCATGTTTTTAGAAGCGATTAGGTGTGCTTCATCGACTAGTAAAACAGTTCTTATCCTATTACTGAGGCCTTTCTCCTTTATAAAAATATATAGTTTCTCAAGAAATAGTTCCATGTAGAGGCGTTGCCACTCTCTATCACCTATGCTAGAGAGGTCTATTATTACGGGCTTGTTCGAATCAAATAGTTTGCTCATAGTGATAGAAGTGCTAGAGAATACCTTAGAAGATAATGTCTCAACATACGTCGCTACGAGATAGGCACGCTTATCCCTATTAGCCACGTTCCTAAGCACTTGGGCAACATCCTGAAGTGTTGGCGGCTCCTTGTCCCATGTCTCTGGGAGATTATCTAGGATCCCCTTAGACTCGTATGCTATGAGTATAGCATCTTCTAATAAACGTGTCTGAAGGGGACCAAGTTTAAATATAGAAGCTATTATGGACGCGACCTCAATAGCACGGCGCCGAGGACTCTTTCCGTACAGATCCAGCGGGTTAATAGATGCATTCTGCGCATTGATTACTAGACAGTTCCGCAGTAATTCTCTGTACTCACCATGGGGGTCGAGAATAATGATGCCCGAATTACTCATAGATGCTATTTTTAAAGCTATTCTTGAGGCGAGATGAGATTTACCGGATCCAGATGTACCTGTAATTATTATGTGCGGGTTTGAGGAGGTGCTTACATATAATTTATATGGTGTTTTCTTGACTACGGGTGCCCAAGCATAACTAGATTTTAGATCAGGAGCTATTTGCTCGTTTCGATACCTTATGAGGGGCTGTTCTAGGAGGGCTGCGATAACGTATCCTACTTCGGCTCCTTCTCTCTCGGCTAGTTTTTCAACTATGTCAAGTGTCTCTATGTTTTCTAGGCAATATAGTAGAAATATTGCTGGAGGGTATTTTAATGATGCAGCGAAGATAATTAGTGATGCTATTTGTTGAGGCGCTTTGGTAAAGAGTGGTATTGAAAATATGTAGAGGGGTAGCGTTATAGTGTAGAAATAAATAGTATTTGGTAATAAATAGGGATTAATAAAAAATACTATAAAAACTATAATAGAGGTGTAAAGTAATTGATAAATTATTTTTCTCCTATTTTTACGAACTAGATTTCTGTAATGTCTTCGTAATGTTGAGACGCTGGTTATCATGTAGTCTTTTAAGTAATTTCTTTTGATTCTTAATATTATAAGAATGATTAAATATATTATTAAAATGATAATACTTATAATTATTGATGATAATGATGCGAATTCTCGTGATAATATGTTTTGTGTAAATAATATAGTTATTTTTTCAAAAAATCTTGAAAATAATATGGTGTTTATAAATAATATTGCTAATATTACTGTTATTGATCTAGATAGTAGTGCTATGATAACAGATAATATAGGGTATATTAGGCCCAAATAGGGAGTAGGTGCTACAAGGATAATAACGGCAACGAGTAGCGCAACAGCTGTATACAGCGTTAAGCTCATCGGTGCTCTTCCATGCTATGAGGTGGCATAGTTATGGGAAAGGGTAATGTTTTTTCTCTCCTTGATCCAAGGCTCCAAAGGGTAATAAAACAGCATGGCTATAGTGAGCCCACGCTGGTCCAAGAACTGGCTATTCCTCTTATTCTTAACGACTATAGTGTATTAATAACCGCTCCTACGGGGAGCGGGAAAACTGAGGCCGCTCTATTCCCTGTTATGTCTAAGATTATTGGCAATAGGTTAGCTGGTATACGTGCACTATATATTACTCCTCTTAAAAGCCTTAATCGTGATGTTTTTAATAGAATGGCCCGGATAGCAAGTGATGTTGGTCTAAGCCTGAGCGTTAGGCATGGAGATAGTAGCAGTGCGGAAAAGAAGACATTCCTTAAGAAGCCTCCATCAATCGCTATAATGACTCCTGAGACCTTTTACCTTCTTCTATCATCGGCTCCTTTTAGGAGGGCGTTAAGGTACTTAGAGTACGTAATTATAGATGAAGTTCATGAGCTTATTTCAAGTAAGAGAGGTGTAGAGCTCTCATTAGCCGTTGAGCGTGTGGATGCGTTTTACTCGAAGAAAAAGGTGAAGATTATTGCTCTTTCAGCTACTCTGAGTAAGCCTTCTCTTATAGCTCAGCTGATTATGGGTCATCGCGTTTATAGAGTCGTAGATGCTGGGCAGGTTGTTAAACGTTATAGCATAGATGTGGATTTGTTTTGTAATGATGAGTGCGTCAACAGCTCTAGCCATGAGTTAAACGATTTGCGTACAAATTACATTGTTGACATTATTAGCAGGGTACGTGGTAATGTACTATTGTTCACTAATACGCGTGATACAGCTGAAGTCCTTGGGGCAGCGCTGCGCCAAAAAATGGGGGACTTGGTGCGTGTGCATCATGGTAGTCTAAGTAGAGAGGAGCGTGTCGAGAGCGAGCAGTATTTTAGAGAGGGTAAAGCCCGGCTCCTTATCGCTACATCGAGCCTTGAGCTAGGCATAGACATAGGAAGAATAGATCTTGTTATACAGTATATGTCTCCTCGTCAAGCTCTAAAGCTTGTTCAACGCGTTGGTAGAGCTTCTCACAGATATGATTTGACTTCTAGGGGGATCATATTAGCGGCTGCTAATGTTTTTGACATAATGGAGTCAGCTGTTATCGCTGCGCGTGCTATGAGGGGGGATCTAGAGAGTCCCTACGTGCATGCTCACGCACTGGATGCATTAATTCACCAAATTACTGGCATGGTTATAGAAAAGGGTTCTCTTAGCTTACTTGAGGCATATAACGTGATTACACGTAGTAGGTTTTACGAGAACCTTGATTTCGATGAATTCATTCAGGCACTCCAGATAGCTGATGCGGTAGGTGTAATACGCCTAAGGGATAACTTATTGAAGCTCGGGCCTCGTAGTAAGAGCTACTATTTCTCAACCACGATGATTACGGAGACGCATCAATACGATGTTATCGACATAGTGAGTGGTAAGAAAATCGGAGTCTTAGATGAGGAATTCGTTGCAACTCTTAATAAAGGTGATGTCTTTGTGCTTGCGGGGCGTGTATGGGAAGTAGTGGATATAGCTGAGGACCGGGTAAAGGTGGTTATTAAGAGGGATTTTGAAAAGCTTATGCCCCCGGCTTGGGAGGGTGAGCTCATACCTGTAGAATATGGTGTAGCGCGTGAAGTTGGGAGCATATTTAGGCGGTATGTTAAAGAGGGTGAATCTGTATTAGAGAAGTATCCTCTATCAGATCGTGCAAGAAGATTTGTTGAAACTAAGCTTAATCGTTATCTAGAAAGAGTAGGTGTGCTTCCAAGTGACCGCGTATGTGTCGTAGAGCATTATGGAGATATATTCATAATATACAGTTTCCTGGGATCAAGGGGTAATAAGGCTCTTGAGTACTTGCTCTCCTCGTATATAGCTGAGACCGAGGGGTATAATCCTTCAGTATCTAGTACACCTTATGTTGTTGCGGTCCGTCTTCCCTCCCGCCGCCCAGTATCCTATATAAGAAATATAATCCATGGAGTCATGAATCTAGGGGGCGATGAAGTAGTTGAGCTTGTGAAGAAGGCGATAAGGAGAAGCAAGACGTTTGAGTGGGTATTGTATAAGGTGGGTGTTCGTAGTGGCGTAATACCGAGTGAGCAGAGAGACTTATCGTTAGTGAAAAGGGTGTTACGAAGAATAGCTGATACCGTACTCGGGGAAGAGGCTCTAAGAGAGATACTGGTGAGGAAAATTGATCTAAAGGCTCTCTTAACTTTTATCAATGATCTAAAAAGCGGAAGACGTGAGCTTATGTTAATAGAGCTGAGAGAGGCATCAGCAATTACTGAGGATGCGACCTCGGAGGCTAGGTTCAGCGATAAGATAGTTACTAAGCAGATACCTTCAACAATCCTAGCTGAAGCCGTTAAGCGGCGGCTATCCAGGAAAGAGGTCTATCTTGTCTGTATGATGTGTGGCTCCCTGGTCAAAACAACTATCTCGGAAATAGATGACAAGCCGCGATGCCCGCGGTGCGGTTCTGGGCTAATAGCACCGTTTACTAACATAGATGAGGCTAGGAGAATAGCTGTATTGGTAAGGAAGAGAAAAACAAGATCTAGTCTCTCAAGGCAAGAAACAAGGTTGTTGAGAAGCGCCTATGAACGAGCCAATATAGTGATAGATTATGGTAGGAAGGGTATAGAGGCACTCTCATGGCTAGGTGTTGGCCCCTCTACGGCGAGGAAGGTGCTAAGGAAACTAGTTCTAAGCGAGGAGGCATTCTATAAAGCTCTTATCGAGGCTGAAATACAGTTTCATAAGTATAAGCACAAGCTTTCGCGAAAATGAAAAACGAGGTATGATCACTTAGGTGTTAGTTTCGCCTAGCTCCTCCCCAGATGCGGAGTACGTAGATGAATAGCTACGGGATAAGAGTGGCGGACCTAGTTAGCTTTATATCAAATCTAACAACGAAAATCGTGACCACGGCATGGGGGTTATTTCTCTTAACATGGAGCATAGGGTGGTTGCTCAAGGGCTCTCCGATCCCATTTATGCGCGTTAAAAGAGCTGGACAGGATTTAGTAGAGGATGCTGTCTGGGCTGCCTTTTGGCTAGCACTAGGCTCATCCATATTCGCTCTAATATCATATATTGTGAACATGATTGTTGGCACACCCAGTATTAATATAACACCGGCAAACCCTGGCGGGTGATAACCGGTTATGGTCAGCCTAAGTCCTGCAGCCCTACTACTACTAGCTGCACAGATATCAGTTCTCACGTACCATATAGGCGTATTGATATATATGATGCCAATACCGGTTCGAGGGCTTAAGAAATGGGCTCCGATATTGATACAGGATAGTATATGGGCAGTGATATTGGTGCTTATCTTCTCATCTCTCTTATACTTATCGAATATAATTGCTTCTTGGAGTGGTTATGATCTTCACGATGTATTACTGTATGCGAAGACGCGCATAAGTGCTATATTAACAGCTCAGTTTATGATGAAGCTATTCCTAATGATGTCATCTATTCTTACCTCGGCTTTCAGTAAAGTCCTATCATTTTTTATGATACCACTAACTCTTAACTTTTATGCACTAATATATTCATTATCAATAATAGTGATAATCGTAAGTATAATGATGAGCGCGAAAGCTAGCTTAGCCGCCCTTGGCATAGCTCTAATGTCAATACCTTTTAGACTAGGCCGCAATGCTGGAGCGTCAATACTTGCTTTCAGCCTTGTAGCTAATGCTATGCTTCCTTATCTTCCCCTATGGGTGAGCTTCTTCTATCAAAACCTAATCCAAGGATACTCCTCCTCATTAGACCTTAGTAGAATAGCCACTTACAATAGTTATAGCATATGGGGAA
>JALSNP010000070.1 GCA_026986935.1 Pyrodictiaceae archaeon
TCATAGATATTATTTTCCTCTAGGATCTCTCCGTCTCCCTTAACGCCTCCATAATCTTGGCCATGACTTCCTCGGCGCTAGCACCATGTATTCTTATCCTCTTGGTCCTCGAGCGCGCGCCATGAACTATCTCTATCCTAGAGGAGGGTATCCTTAAGAGCCTTGAAAAGAACCTTATGAGGCTTGCATTAGCACGTCCCTGTATAGCTGGCTCATCCGTATAGAATACTAGCTCGCCTAGCTCCATCCTCAAACCAGTAAACGACGACTCCGGCTTCACGTAGATCAGTACGTCGGTATAGTTGTTTCCTTCCAATATGTGTTTCTTTAAGGCTTCCTCCATCGCTCTCACCACGTATTAGTAGGGGTGCTCCTAGGAGGGTAGAAGCCTTTTCTAGGCAAAAAGAGTATTCTAATACCTAGGCCTCTATGGGTATAGAAGGGGTGCAGAGGGGCTGCAACTAAAATTCTACGAAGTAGTTGACGCGAGTGCGCCTATTAGTAAGGCTATACGGCTCTTCGCTTCTAGGGGAATTAGTCACGCGGCTGTGATAAACAGCGAGGATCTCCTCGTGGGCGTACTATCGGCGAAGGATATTGGGAGATACGTTGTAGAAGCCTTCGAGGACACTGGGTCCTTGGAGCAGGCCGACATGATGGCTGTTCTCAATACCCCTGTATCGGGGCTAGCCTCTAAGCCCCCAATAGTCCTGAAGAAAGATAGCTTATGTAAAGCGGCGGAGATAATGATTGCAAAGAATATTGGGTTCGTGCCCCTCGTTGATAATGATGGTAGGCTTCTCCACGCCTATACGGAGCTAGACGTGGGGCTAGAGCTCTTGGACCTAGAGACTCCTGCCCGGAATTATGCTTCAACGCCAGTCGTCACCGGCGAACCAGATGAGCCAGTCATTGAGGCACTAGGCTTCATGCTCGAACAGGGGTTTAGACGTATACCGTTCACAATGGAGTCGGACTACTATATAGTTACCATGTCCTCTCTTCTACGCGCTATAGTCAAGAAACCAAGAGCTGAGACCCTCTTAGAGCCTGTAAAAGCCTACGCAGTACCAGCAGCAACACTGGACTACAATGACGCCCTCATAAGCGATGCAGCGGAGATAATCATTTCCATCAATGAGAGAGCAGTATTACTCCTAGACAATAATGCGTTAAGAGCAATACTGACCGAGAGAGACCTAGTAAGAGCATATATTAGCGAGGGGCTATGCCGATAAGAGAGCGCCTAGAGCCCAAGGACTAACACAATACATGCCTAAAACAAAATAGAGAGCCGTGACTAAGAAAGGTGTCACGGTGGAGACGGGATGGAGGCGCTTGCGGAGCGAAGGCCTAGGCGCCTATTTATAAAGGATATAGAGAACATACGTATTGAGTACGATAAGCAGAGTGACACGCTTTACATACACTTTGCCGAGCCAGAGGAGGAGGCAGAAGAGGCTATACTTGTTGGAGACAATATAGTTGTAAGAATTCGCGGCGACGAGGTACTAGGAATAACAGTAATGGAGTTCATGAGACACGTGGAGCAGCAGTATCATTAACAATGCTTAGCCGATGAAGAACCGTGTTTCATGGAGCCCATGGCTGTGACGATGCCGCGGCCGTCTCTGAGGCACCGAGCTAATAATTCTACCAATAATTCTTTCTACACAAAACTAGGGGCTAAACCGGTTATCGTTAACCAGTAGGCTGCTTCTATCAGCATAGTGCACCTTATAGGTTCTCGGCCTCAGCCTCGCAACTATGTAATTAAACGCCTTCCACGGATCTCCCCGAGGCCCACAAGTATATACATCAACTGTCGCGTACCCGTAGTCAGGCCAGGTGTGTATAGAGACATGGCTTTCTAGCACTAAGGCCACCACTGAGACACCGCCATGGTAGCCCTGAAACTTCCAGGTCTTCATATCAACTATGTGCATATCAGCTGCTCTCGCCGCCTCCATTACTAATCGTCTCAGAAACTCCTCGTCCTCTAACAAGTCACGTCTAACTCCGTAGAGATTACCATAGACGTGCCTACCTATGATAAAGTCTTGCTCTTCCCCAGGGTTAGGCCTCTCCACAACGATTCCTGACATATCGTTGGTACCTCCTAATCACCCTTATTCTATTTACTTTTGGTGCTGCCTTGTCTAATGCCCTAGCCGGTTACGAGGGGCCTTCTAAGCGGTTTTTATACCTTTAGCTAAAAGAATTATTGCTAATACTTTGACTGAATTACTAGCTGCACCTATATCCCTCAACCAATAGGTTTAATCTCTCAGCAAGAACACATACCTCGTTCTCCGGGACAACTGCGATAGAGCCGTCCTCCCCCTGTAATATAGCTAGTCCTTTGAGAACCCTAACCCTTACACGTAGCGGTTGCTTAGGTCTTGCGAGCAGGAGTAGTTCTGGTAGCTTATTCTTTGACGACCTAGTGGCTTTACTAGGCATAGGCTCCCCGAGTAAGCGAGCTTAAGTCTCAAGCCATACCAGAAAAACTATTTGGCTAATTTGTTTGCGGGCTTGAGATAGCTCCCCGCGCACGCTTCTTAGCGCTTCTTGCGCCCCATTCGAGGCTTAGTGCCTCCCGTAGTATTCTCCTGCGTTTCCTCTCTTCCAGCTCCTCGAGGACCCCTGGCATATCGAGTGTAGCGTATCGTCCTCCGCGGAGCTCGACTATTTTCCCGCTTTGTCTAAGCTTTATGAGAGCTTTTCTGAGCCTATCCTCGCCAGCTGTTCCGCTGAAAGCTTCCCTAAGCTCCTTCCATGTAACTGGCCGTCCCTTGCTTCGAATGAACTTATATACTAAGTCCATTAGTTCCTCGTCGGTTGGCGCCTTCATTACTACTAGTTCTTCGTCCTCATATAGTACTTTGAGATCTAGGCTCATACGTTCTCACCCTATATAGTTTTACCCTGGGTGTTCTTGATAAGTATTACCGTTGATGGGGAGCTATAGGCTTAGATATCTACAAGTCCTTTCCTAATAGTGTTTTAAACGTGTGTAAAAGCTTCATTAATTATTCCCAATTACTAGAACATCCTAAAACTTTTTGATAGCTTGTATTTCTTACCCCTCGATATTAGTGAGCCCGAATTCTCTCACAACGTTGAGTACACGTGCGTCTACGCGAGATAACAGCGCTAGTACTGATGCGCTTAATCCCGATATATACATATGTATAGCTATGTATATCGGTACAAGAGTCGGCTCTTCTATATATGATTCTATAAACCCAACAGTACTCGCAACGCCGGTTACCAAGTTTGCAAGAATATCATTATCGCTAACCGTTCCGTCAAGCACACCGTATACAAATGACCTAAGATTTTCTATGAACTCGTAGAGCGCGACCGCCATTTCCATGCCAACACTGGTTAGCTCGCACTTCCTCGTAGAACCCGATTTAACGCATCTAACAAAGTCATAGTAGGTGAGCAAATCAATTGCCCTAGAAAGGCTCCTACACCTTATACCCCTACTCTCAACCATAGCTTCTATATCATCTAAAGTACTAGGCCCATGCACCAGGTGGCGCACAATTAGAATCACACACCTATAGATAGGGGATAGGGCCATAAGCACCCGCTTGTCCGCCTTAATAAGGATGTCCTCCACATGCTCCTCGACTGCTCTCTTCTCCATCCCTAATCACATACCCCTCTACTCCTATACGTTGAGCAATATTTTACGATCACCCTTCATCACAATGTTTACCATAACTAAGTTCACCCAGCGGGCTTAAAGCTTCCGCGTAAAAACCAGTACGGGAGAAGCATTAATATTATCGCCAAAACCATCAACAATACAGCGGCTATGACAGCTATTTTTACGGCTCTCTCGCTCGTACCAAAGATTATAGGGATAGGCCCAATAACTATCACTCCACCCGCTTCACCCGTCCCGGACGACTTAAGCGCCGAGTACAAGAACCCTATAAAGATCAGCATAACGCCTATGAATAGTAGCGCGAATCCCACTATCACTAGCTTAGGGAATAAGACTGTCTGGCCCTCCAATACCTTCCCCCAGGTTCTGCGACTCTTATCGCGCCCCCCGGGATAGATTTTTGGCACCCTCTAGGCCTCTAAGCTATTATCTTGAAGAGGAGACTGGGCGTAGAGACATGTATTGGAACTATCAGCCTTCTGTCCCCTGGGTGCCAACTAGGGAGGAGGTAATTAAGATACTATTATCGTTGCTACAGATACCAAGGGGATATGTTGTCTATGACATAGGTTGCGGCGATGGAAGAGTTGCCATAGCATTGGCCCAGAAATTCCCAGATATACATGTTAAGTGTATTGAGGCTAGGAAGGATCTTGTCGAGAAAGCTAGGAAGGCTATAGAGAGTAAAGGACTTAGTAACCGTGTCGAGGTAATTGAGGGGGATTTCTTCAAGGTAGATATAAGCGATGCTGATCTAATATATATGTACTTACTGACGAGCGTTAATCAAAAGCTCAGGCCGAAGCTTGAAAACGAGCTCAAGCAAGGAGCTATAATAGTGTCCCTAGACTTCCCAATACCAGGATGGAACCCGGTTGCCGTAATAGAGCTGGCGAGATCATGGCAGCGCGCATTCTACATATATGTAAAAGGCTTATCAGATAGCTCCGCGGCGGCCGAGCTGAGGAATAAATTACTGGAGAACGTGCTGCACGTGGTTAAGATAAAGAAGCACGAACTACGTCTCTAGAGGAAAGAAACTGCCTTTTGCTAAGAGATGTTTATAGCCTAGCTATTCTCGTTCTATTCTCCACACGGTCTTCCCACCCGGATAATCGTATAGTTTTATCCCTAGCCTAGATAGCTCGGCTCTTATCCAGTCAGCGAGCTGGTAATCTCTCCGCGCTCTTAGATCCGAGCGCACCTTGACTATTATATTTATCAGTTGCTCTAACTCGGCGTCGGCACGTGTTACTGGCTTTTCCTCTATTACGTCGAACACGGTGTTAAATTCCTTTAGTAGTCGTAGCGCAAAGCTAGCCGCGGTGTAGTACTCGTTAGGCACTATGTCCCTATTTATTATACGCGTTAATCGAAGAATGGCTGCTAACGCCTCTGCTGTATTGAAATCGTTGCTCATAGCGTTGTGGAAATCCGTGTAGAGCTGGAGAACCTCCTGGACGGTTCTCAGCTCTTTTTCGCCGAGCCTTCCGCCGGGGCTTGATTCTCTTAGAATCTTAGTCAAATCCTCGTAGGCCGAGTTTATTCTTCTTAGATTATTCCTTGCCTGTATTAGTGACTCTTCATTATAGTCTAGTTGCGCTCTATAGTGCGCGCTTAGGAGCCACAGTCTTAGTGTTAGAGCCCCCCATTTTTTCTCGGCCTCTCTGAATATTACTATGTTGCCAAGGCTTTTGCTCATCTTCTCCCCGCTTATGAGCAGGTACCCCGTGTGCAGCCAGTACTTGACCCACGGCTTCTTGCCGAAGAAGGCCTCGCTTTGTGCACGCTCGTTCTCGTGATGCGGGAAGACCAGGTCCTGGCCTCCTCCATGGATATCGAATTGTGGGCCCAGGTACTTTGATGACATGACGCTACACTCTATGTGCCATCCAGGCCTCCCCCTCCCCCATGGAGCCTCCCAGTAAGGTTCGCCGGGTTTCCAGGCCTTCCATAAGGCAAAGTCGTAGGGGTGTTTCTTTTCTCTTAAGACGTCTTCTTCTTGGCGCCATTCCTCGGGGCTGAATCTGCCGCTAAGCTCCCCGTATCCCTCGTATTTGTCTACGTCGAAGTAGACGCTTCCACTAGGAGCTATGTACGCGTATCCTTTATCTATGAGGCCCTGGATGAACTCTATAATATCGTTTATATGCTCTGTTACCCTAGGGTGAATATCTATATGTATTCTAAGCTTCTTAAGCATCTCGAAGTAATCGTTTGAGTACAGCTCGGTGATTTCTCTCCAGTCTCGCCCGCTTTCCCTAGCTTTATTAATTATCTTATCATCTATATCTGTTATGTTCTGCACATGTATCACGTCATAGCCTCTTAGTACGAGGTAGCGCTTAATAGCGTCAAACGCTATGTACGTGCGCGCATGGCCTAGATGAGAATAGTCGTAGACTGTTGGACCGCAGGTATACATGCGCACAATCCCGGGCTCTAATGGCTCAAAATACTCTACTCTATTACCAAGCGTGTTTCTAACTCTTATACGCGGCAAACTAGGCCACTCAAGCACGGGAGACGTGAACACAATGACGCATCGACCTCCTCCACGGACTCTTAGGCATGTTGCTGGCTAAGAGGCGATAGACTTGAAAGCGACAACACCACGCCTTGCTAGGAGGATAGAGGAGCTGCTCAAGCTTAAAAGGACTTTGCTAGCACGCATAGAGGCGAAGTTATCAGAGAAGGAAGTTAAGGAGGCAAGAAATGATCATCACGCCAGGCGGAAGCCACGACCATGTGGAATGACCATACACACTGGTATAGGGTGCAATCTTGGGTGCCTTTATTGCTATGTACCCGATATGGGTTTCCCGCTGAGACCCAGGCCGTACCCTCTTACTGGGCTTCAACTAGTATATGCTCTCCTCTATAATCCGTACTTCGTGCCAGGGCCCAGTGGGACTTTACTAGCATTTGGATCCGTTACGGAGCCTTTTCTCGCGGAGACAAAGGATAGGGCCATAGAGTATTTATATTATACCTATGCCTATTTAGGCAATCCTCAACAATTATCAACAAAATCTATACTACAAGGTTCCGACCTAGATAAGCTACTAAAAAGCATTGATCCAAAAATAAATATATTAATTACAATAGTCACCCTAAAATATCACAGGATTCTTGAGCCAAGAGCCCCCTCGCCGCTGCTGCGGCTCGATTTCGCCAAGAAGCTTGTAGAGCACGGAGTATCAGTAACATTGTTTATGAGGCCTATCATACCCGGGGTAACAGATAGGGAGGCAGAAGAGATTCTAAAGAAAGCCAAAGAGCACGGGATAAAAACCGTTGTTCTGGGCTCGTTACGCGTTACCCCCGGGATTCTACGCAGACTAGGCGCTACCAGAATAATCGACTTAGAAGAGGTCTCGAAGCGGCTGCCTCGGCGGCCTCGCTCTAACCGGGACCAGGTA
Organism: Pyrodictiaceae archaeon; assembly: GCA_026986935.1. GTDB lineage: Archaea > Thermoproteota > Thermoprotei_A > Sulfolobales > Pyrodictiaceae > Pyrofollis. Next base: position 7,105 of record JALSNP010000070.1, read on the forward strand.
ACAATAATTGAGAACGATCTAAAGGAATATATTGCGAGGAAAGCTAGAAGGATCGGGCTTATGGTACTACCTAGTAGCTGTTCCGCTAACATCTGGTCACATGGTCTATGGTGCCATGCGTGCAAATGGGGACCTTGCGGGGATCCTGCAAACGCTATAAGGCTTTCCGAGGAGGAAATCATTGAGGCCGCAGAGGTTCTTGGATGCAGCTCTCCACGTGTAAAGTTACATAATTACAGGGTACTGGTAAGGTGCCGAGGGAGCGAGAGGCGCTGGGATGTGCTCGCGGTGTGGCTTGAGACATTGACACGGAGAGAGGTAAGAGTACTAACATATTAGGGCTCATACTGCTACACGAGGGTTCTAGGGATAGGGCCTAGAGAGATGATGGTCATGGAGCTAAGGAGATTATTTAACCTAATCGTTGCACACGAGCCAGGCTATTACGCGTCAAGAGAGGCTATGAGAATCATTAGGAGCATCCTTGGCCGTGTAAGGCTTTTCGCTGCTCCTCAGTCGCTTCTCTTACTCAACGTTGATCAACCCTATAGCGCCGTAGCAAGGCTTGCTAGCAATATTCCAGCTAATAGCGTGATACTTAGAGCTATACCGCTTGACGCCGTCACAACACCTTATCTAAGAGACGTTGACAAGACCTTAAAGACGGTCATCGAGAGGAAAGGACTAATAGGTAACGACAAGACCTTCGCTATAAGGATTGAGGGACACCTCGTAGACGAGGAAACGGGTAGACGGTTACACAAGGAAGAAGCTATTAAGGTGCTGGCCAAGGGCATAAGCATGCCCGTTAACCTAGATAGCCCAGATATATTAATGCTCATAAAGGTTGTTAGAGCCTCAAGAGGACTATACTACGCTGGCATCATGGTTGCTCCCCCGTGCGCTATCTACTCCAAGGCTAAGAATGAGAGAATATGCGTGGACAGTAGGGATCATTAGTCTAGTCTCTTTTATCGCCGAGTCATACTGTTTCATCTAAAATCTCTCCTTAGGGGAGCGACGTCTTTGAAGGAAGGGCGCGAGCTACCCGGCCTCGTTAGCGCCGAGAATCTCGAGCAAGTAGGAGTCGTAGTAGATAACGCGACTCCCGTCATGGTTAGGTTCGTGTCCAAGAATCCACCACCCATAGCAGACTACGTCCTCATCGAGCACCGTAATGGCTTCTTACTAGGCTTCGTAGAGAACGTTGGGACGCGGAGCATAACGCTCTCCGCGATGCAGGATGTGTATGATCCTCTGGTCTTAGAGAGGCTATTTGGCCCGAAAAACGCCGAGGACATATATTTCGAGTGTAGTGCCCGGCTTATAGGCGATGTACATAGTCTTCGAATTCCCCGGCTTCCTCCTCTCCCAGGAGCTAGGGTCTACCAAGCCCCTAGCGATACATTGATAAAGATATTTGGCGGTACTGAGCCCCGTTATGTGAAAATAGGG
>JALSNP010000071.1 GCA_026986935.1 Pyrodictiaceae archaeon
TATCGCTGTTCTCGGCGAGAAGCTCTACGATCTGCTTAAGAATAGTAGTAAGAGGCCGCGAAGACCAACAGATATTATCGGTATAAGCTACTATAGTTACGTATTCCCCTTACGCGATCTAAGAGAAGCAGCCTATGTACTAGCATACTATGCCGCAAAAGGCTATACTAAGCAACTAGCAGTTATGCCTATTGACGAGGAGATAGTATCCGCATCGGCTCACTACATGTACGTAAAGGGCTTCGAGGCTATAACAAATATTGTAGAGGGCGTGGTTAAGGGAGAGATTAAGGCGAGACAATACAGCATCAACAGGATAAGGGTGAGAGAAACCAGTATCGAGCAGAGCTACATCCCCATCGTTAGTAAGGTGCTGAGACAGCTCGGCTACCTAGGCGAGCAAGAAGTACTTGGCGCAGCATCGGCGCAGGGCACAATAGTATCGGTGGAGGAGCTGTTCTACGAGCTAGGACCAGGCCCCTTTAACGACATGTTGTCAGAGAAATGCATAGAGTACATAGAGGGGAGCATATTTGCCCGAATCAACAAGGAGAAATGCAGATAGGGCGCAGAGAATCCTAGTAGAGATAGAGGTCGAGACAAATAGCACCGGAGAAGCCCTGGCAGTACTCAGAGCAATTAAACCAGATAATAGAACAGCTCCTCCATGGCTGCGCATAAGAGAGGAGCTGGACGGGCCAAGGATAAGGATAAGCGTCGAAGCCCTAGCCAAAGACCCTCATAGACTGGGATCGGTTAAGAACACTGTGGACGAGATACTGGAGTTCCTCTACTCCTTGTTAAAATCAATCGAAGAGACTGCTAAGACTTTAAAGCAGGCAACCCGAGAGCGAGGAATGGGGGTAGGACTGTAATGAGTCGTCGCCGCTACGGTGGCGCAAGAGATACTTGGCGCCTAAAGAAATGGTATGAAGTGATAGCCCCACCGGTTTTCGGGAACGTGGTACTCGGTACTACTCCTGCAGATGACCCGAGGAAACTCATAGGCCGAGTCATGGAGACAACGCTCTACGATATAACTGGTGACTTCTCACTAGTACACGTGCACCTCTATTTCCAAGTAGTGGATGTCGACGAGGAGAACCTAAAGGCGTATACTCGGTTCAAAGGCCACGAGCTCGCACGCGACTATATGAAGAGCTTTATTCGTAGAAAGAGCAGCAAGGTCCAAGGAATATACAATGTAACCACCAAGGACGGTTACGGTCTGAGGATAACGGGAGTAGTTCTCACAACCTATAGGTGTAAGACGAGCCAGAAGAAAGCAATAAGAAAGATAATGGGTGAGATAATAACCAAGAAAACGAGGGAAATGACGCTAGATGAGCTTATCAAGGCAATGCTGTTCGGCCAACTAGCTAACGAGATATTCGAGGCTGCTAAGAAGATATACCCTATAAGGAAAGTCGAGATCTACAAGTCCAAGCTACTAACGATACCAGGGCCGGAGGGGAAGCCACAGCCAGCAGTAGTTGTGTCGCCGCTCATGTACGAGCGTCGCTAAGCAGCCCAGCACCCCCGGGGTTTTTAGCCACTGTCAGAGCCCCCGGTCCCAGCACTGGTATAGGCACCCCTACTTGCTCGCGGGTCACGAGCCCCGTATCCTCTCAGAGACTATATGAGGATAAGCAATGCTTGGTCTTGCTGGGTGCTAATAGGTGGAGGAAGGGCCCTGCGACTATATACTTGTAAAAACCGTGCTCGGAATGGAACGAGTAGCTGCAAGTTACATAAAGGAGCTTGACCCAGGGGCTGAGGTTACGCCGTCCCCTCAGGGGTTTCGGGGGCTTGTTCTAGTTAGGCCCTCTAGGGATAAAAACGAGTTAGCAAAAGATATTGAGAATAATGTTCCTGAAGCGGAGAAGGTACTAGTCATCGATGGCTGTGCCCCCGCGCACCCGGCGAGGATAGCGGAGGTTGCAGCAGAGCTCGCAAAACGCTACATAAGCCCCAATGAGACGTTCGCGGTACGCACCACTCGTAGAGGCCGCCACGATTTCACGAGTATCGACGTGAACATCGTTGTCGGGGACGCTGTTCGGAGAGCGACAGGAGCCTCTGTTAATCTCCGATACCCTGACAAGGTTGTAGCAGTCGAGATCATTGCCGATAGAGCGTTCATAGCGTTCTACCCCGGCTCGAAGGAATGGCGCAAGATGCGCCCAGGCAAGTACCCGCTCTATAAGCTGTTCCAAAAGATAGCAATAGTTCAGATGCCGTACCTAGGGCCCCTTGACGCGTGCTATAACATGGGTGTCCGCATAGGCAGGGAGGTACAAAATTTCGAGGTGGCAGAGCTCGTTATAGCGCCAATAGGTATCGTGGACGCTCTTCAGCTAAAAACATTTATTGATGGAGTGTTTGAGGGCATAGAGTCTAGGTACCAGGTTCAGAGAAAGAGCTATGGGAGAAAGGCGCGAAAAGTCCCAGTCTATGTCCAGGACCTATACCAGCTTGTAAGGGATAGGAGCAAAGAAGCCATCATAGTCTTTGAGCCCGAAGGCGAGCACGTGGCCAAGAAGGCCCACGAGATACTAGAGATTATAAAGAAGCATCATAGGATAAACATGCTCTTCGGATCAAGAGAAGGGATCCCCGAAGGAGTTTATCGCTTCGCCGACCTAGTGCTCGATGTAGCGCCTGGAATAACTCTATCCACAGAGTATGCCGCCTCATCCGCCCTCATAGCTATTGCCAGCGTTATCCACGACTACTTAGCACGCGAGAGCGACGAGAAAGAGGCTGACGAGGAGAATAAAAAACAGCAGCCCCGAGACTAGCCAGCGCTAAGCCAGTCAGCACGCCTTGATCTAGGGCTCCTAGATGAAGTCAATCCCCCAGGATCTTAGAGCCTTTGCAACACTCTTTGCAAGTATGGGGTCCCTCCTACCCAGGTCTCGTATGAGTCTTCTTAGTCTTTGCCTAGGGTCTGGCTTCCTAGGCTGCCTCCTCCTTCTCGGGATAGCTGGCTGAGGGGGATTAACGTACTCATCTATATCCTTATAGAGGGATTCGCGCGGCTCCTTCGCAGAAGCCGGCTCAATAGCCACCTGTGCTGCCTGAAGAATTTCTCTCACCTCTTCTCTAAGATCCTTATCCTTTACGCCCTCTAGCTCGCTAAGAACACTCCTTAGCGGCTCCTCCCCTCTCTCGTTAAGGAACCCGATGAGGAAGGCATTAGCCACTATAGCCGCCAATATGCTGGCAACGCGGCGCGCCTCCCCGAGACCAGAGTCTATAGGTTTCAGGGGAGAATAAAGAGCATCAGCTGAAGCTATCAGCTTCTCAGCACATTTCCGTGGATCAAGCTCCCCTACTAGGCAAGCATCCCTTATGGAGCTAAGCGCAGCAATAATAATGTTTGTCATCATGTTCCTCCAGGCCAAGGCAGGGCTCAGCCTCTCACAGCCTCCCCTACCCCATAGCATTGCAAGGGTTTTTAGCATTCGCCGCAAGCCTAGCCCTAATGCCCTAAGCACGCAGCCCCTAATAGAATCAAAAATACTGCCTTCTCTGAATGTCCCGTGTTTTGCTCATTGCCCCCTGGGTTTGTGTATGTCGCTAAGATAAAAATAGCCGAAAACCATAGCGATATAGGTAGTAGGGTCACGGGGATGATGCGGCTACTAGTCCTATCGGATATCCATGGATCCTTGCGGCGCGTTAAATCTCTCCAGGATATTAGTCGCGATATAACCATAGTCGCAGGCGACCTAGCGTCATGCGGGTCCCTGGACGAGGCGAGAAGGGTTCTCAAAGAGCTTGTGGATCAAGGCCCACCAGTAGTATGGGTTCCAGGCAACTGTGACACTCCCAAGACCCTTGAACTGAGCATAGATAATGCCTTCCTCGTCCACGCCCAGGCAGTGGAGATGAAGGGCCTCGTCTTCACTGGTTTCGGAGGCTCCATCTATACACCATTTAACACGCCCTTCGAGTACAGCGACGAGGAGCTCGGGTCATCGCTTGCACAAGTATTAGAGAGCATAGGCGAGAAACAGATGAGTAGAACTGTGCTCGTCGTGCACAACCCGCCTTATCGTAGCGGATTAGACCTCGTGCGCGGCGGGGAATACGTGGGGAGCAAGAGACTAAGAGAACTAGTAGAGAGGTACCAGCCACGCCTACTCCTAACAGGGCACATACACGAATCCCCCGGGGTAACAAACCTGGGAAAAACCCTCGCTGTGAACCCGGGGCCCCTGGAGAGAGGAAACTACGCCCTAGTACTAGTCGACCCGGATAGCGGCGTCTTTGTAGCCAGGCTAAGAAAACTATAAGGAGACCGAAGAAGCCTCGGAAATCCCGGCCTTCTCCTCATACTTTTCAGCGAAGAGCGCTCTCCTCACGGGCCAGGAACAGTGATTAGTGAGGGTAACTAATATAGTGTCTAACCCTCTCCTCGCAGTTGCCGGGAGAGATTCATGTCAACCGCTGGGCTCAAGGGAATAAACGCGGTAGGTCATAAGGGATGGGTCACGGTAAGGTGCAGGATATGTGGTAGAAAGCTAGACCTGACACTAGACGTGGTCTATGTGTGCCCCTATTGTAGGGATAAGTACGACGCGTATTTCTGCGCAGCCGACGCTAAGCGCCTACACTACAAGTGCCCGTTCTGCGGCCGCCAGCTCGAGCCGATAACGCCGTGGCTTCGCGCACAGCAGCCAAGACCCACGAGGAGGCGCTAACACCTACTTAACCAGTCCTGGTCTTCCACGCCTCCAGGTTTTTGGGCCAAAGCCTTCTCCAAGGCCTTTTCCACGTACCTTCTTAGATCGTTCAGAGTCCTCGGCTTAACGCCGCTAACCCGCTCCACTAGCTCGGATAACCCGTAATCATCAACTACGATGACGGCATACTTGAGAGCGTGTCTCCACCCGGTTCGGCGTAGCACCTCCCCAGCCTCCCGGGGAGTGAGGAGAACAGCCTCCATCCCCGGCTCCAGTAGGTAACTAACCAGCTCGTATCGATCAAGAGGCCTCACTCCCTCAAAGCGCTCAGAGACTATGACTAGGTCTATGTCGCTCCATAGGTTGAAATCACCCCGGGCATAACTACCATGAAGAATAATCGTAGCCCTGCCCAGCCTCCCCTGTAGCCTGGCAGCCGTTTTCTCGACGGAGTCTAAGACCCGTAGCCAGCTCCTAGCACGCTTAGCCACCAGTGCTGCATAAGGGCTTGACACAATCCTCCACCTCAGAGACTATTCTCTCAGCGCACCCAATCGCCTCGTCAGCGTCTCGCCGAGTATAGCTCTCAAACGGTACAGCATCACCGCTCCACGCGTCAGGGTAGCGAGGAGGTATGTACATCTTGTTGAGAAGCACCACACACTCATACACAGCCTCCAAGACCTTACAAAGCTCCCTCGAGCGCCTCCAAAGCTTCAACAAGTCATGCCCAAAAGACTCTACACCAGCTCCTCTCAATAACCCCTTGAGCGCGAACTCAGCGGCCTGATGAGCCTTAAAACACGCCCACGCATAGAACCCCGCCTCCGCATCGACCCGGGCCGAGCCAAGAGTATAACGAGCCTGCCTCAGCCACCTCAATGCCTCAGGACAGTCTATCAAAACAGTTTTCTCCCAGTAGTACTTTCTGCCCCGCATTAGTATAACTATAGCCTTAACTAAGCATAAACACGCCGCGTGATCACTCCTCAACGATATAGTTGTTGCCCTAGCTGTGATAGCTAGGCTGGCTTAACAACATATGCATAAATACATCTGGCCAGGCCCTTCATCATGATAGGGAGCTTGCGTTTGTACAAAAGCAGGCCTTCAGTAATGCTAGTACTATTAATAATCCTCGTCTTTGATCTAGTCGTTCCAGCGCTAACCAATAGTCATATCGCGTTAGCGGAGACAGAGAGGGAGGCAGTCAAGCTAAGGTACATATGGATAACCATTACTGCCTCAAAGCTCCCAAGCCTAATTGGAGCGGATATGCGTACTCTTCACCTAGCCAGCTGTATAGGCGGTCGTCTAGTTGAAGGCGAGGTTTATGTGCTTCCACGCATGCTTGTTAAAAGCTTTGTAGCCGAACTTGGTGAGAAAAACCTCGTCCCCGTCTATGGGGAGCCTAAGATAGAGAGCAATGATATACTCTTGTTACAGATCGCGCTGCCGGCTCGACGTGTGCATGAGTACCTTATGCCCCGATGTGATTGGGGTGAGCGCTACACCATCCTGGGGTTGGAGAACAGGTTACTGGTGAGCATAAGCGCATCGAGTCTCAGCAAGGTGGTTATTTGGCCTCAGGGAAATAAGTCTATACTTGGTAACGGGGATATTAGCTTCTATATATACTTTAATAAAAATTCGGATAATAGATCTATGTATCCATCATCGATACCTAGTATAGCTATACTGAAATGGATTGCCAAAGTACTCGGTGTGAGCCCTAGCCGTAATTCCTCCTCATGGTTTCAAAGTCTTCGAGCCATGCTGGCATCGGTTTCAAAAAATATAAAAATAAATGTATCTATAGAAAATATAAATATGTATAAAATAAATTCATTAATGAATTACGCCGGAGACAACAACATGCAATCACCTAACTGGGCTAAGAGGAATACAGCTCATCAATTACAAAGATACTACTGGTTCGTACTAAGCCTAGACAAGAGACTCACTAAGAAAACCCTAGCACTCGCCCCAGGGGAAAGCATTCATCCAAAAACCATATACTTAGGTCCCTACGTAGAAGGCATAGGCGCACACATTTGGATAAGAAATGATTATTCCTCCTCGGCGTGTCTAAAGCTGAAACTAACAGTATACGCTTATAGGCATGACTCTAGCAATAATCATTATAGGCTGTGGCCGCTAATAAGCATAAATAGACTGTACATAATAAGCCCCAACTCCATGTACCTCATAGAAGCTGCACCCGATAGGCTCCCCCGGGATAATAGCTCCCTAGGCTTAGATGTCTCCCTAACAAATTGTGGAGGCGCAGTAATAGAAGTAATCAGCGCAACAATTGATTTCCTTAAGGCCTATCCTCGAATGCCCGCTGAGGAGCAGAGGCAAGGCTTTCAGATACTATCCTACGGTATAGCCGCGATAAACCATAAATACAGTAGGTTAGCGAGATACGTTGAGGCCAAGACCTCGTCCGGGTTATCTATTAGAGTGAGGCCCGATAGTGACGAGGCATTCTCATTTACTTATGGTTATTGGGAGGGTGTATATCTAGACTATAGTGGTAGAGGTGGAGATGATAGCGGCCCCGTTATGTACCTTGATTTAGCTATGAGGAGTCTTCATGGCGGTGCTAGAGGCTATGTAGATATATATATAAACGGTTACAATGTAGCTAGGAGGACTATAGTACTAAGTAAGGATAATTATGCTTTAATACGTCTGAACATATCGCTAAAACAGTATGTAGATTACTTTAGGTGGATGAAGGGTGGAGTAGTAACTATACGCCCAGTATTTAACACATCAATCTTATTATATATAGACTCTATGATAAAGTATAATTATCTACCAGGAGTATGGGGTCCAAGATCAGGGAGCTGGATAGAATACATATCTCCCGCGCTTAAGGCCTCACTCTCGCTAATCCCCCCATCCAGGCTGGTAGGCATCATCCCCGCCCATATCTATTACAGGGTTGAAACGCCCTTCATACTAGTCTTTAAACGAGAGACACTAATGGCGGAGTTCAAAGTATCAATTCCACCGGGTTCTAGGATCAGGTTAACAAGTGGAACCCTGATTGTAAAAATACCGCAAACCGTTCTAAGCGAGGCACCACCCTCAGCAGTAACCAGGCACAGCGAGACCAATCACGTGATAAAAAGATTTCACAAATACCTAGAAACCGTAAAGCTCCTCCACCGCCTACTCACAATACTCACCTATATCACAAGCCCCTTCATCGGGGGCGAAAAGGATAGCTCAGCAATACTCTCCTCAAACATAGCAATAGATGTAATAAGAGCAGCTGAAGGCCAAACAATACTAGATAGTAAAGGCATAGAAATAATCAACAAAACACTCTACAACATATACCAGTACTCTTGGAGCGCTGGTTGGTCCGAGCAGTCCCATACACTCCAGATGCGCATATACGTTATCGTTTACGCCAAGAAACCCACACAGTTCAACATATACATAAGCGGGGGCCCTGGCGCCTGGAGACTGAGAAACATTCCAGCAAAAATAGTGGCGGATATCGCGTCATCGTACACATGGGTATACGAACCCCCTGGCTTTTACTATAGAAACGACATAGGATATAGCTAATCACTCTAATATTCGCTTATTACAATGCCCTAAGTCGTAATTTTAATACTAGACTTCTAGCCCTTATTACCAGTAACTGGTGCTAGGCGTTCTAGTTCTTACTCTATTTCTTAGCCAAGGCTGCCGCGTTCCTCTGGGCGCTATTTTACTTATGCTTTCTAGGAGGTCTGCCTTCTTCTTACTAGTATCGTTCCTAATACTGTTGCCCTTCTCTGTCCCAGTTATAGTGAATGCTTCAATAAGTACAACGGCTCCTAGT
>JALSNP010000072.1 GCA_026986935.1 Pyrodictiaceae archaeon
CTAGACAAGCAGGAGGCATTGAAAGTCGTGATGCTTGGTCAGGGGGGCTCCACGCCATAGTACTTAGAAACATTATCAATATTGAGCCTAGCTAAGACATCCTCATCAACTATGCCCTCGTTTAGCAATGATAACTGATTCTCTATGATCTCCCAAGGGCAAGAGGATACACAAGGCCTCTTCGGGTCATCAATATAATCTGATTCTATCATCAATCTCTGCAGAGACGAGATGTTTTCAGTAAATAGTCTGCGTAGGAGCTCTTTTTTCCCGGGAACAGTTGCGTAGTATCCTATACTTGTAGATGCTCTGGCAACCCTTATTGATGCATGGTGGAAGACTACTCTCCGCCTAGGGGTTTTCACCAAGGCTGCTAAGTTATCAACAGTATTCACGGTTACAGAGCCAGCGTTCTCCAAGTGAAGATGAACTAGACAATCATTATCTCTAGCATACTCAAAAGCTCTAATCATCAGGCTTGTTGATATAGCGAACCTCTCTGGCATTGACTTATAGTGCTGCCTTCCCACCTCGCCTATTCCGTCCAAAACCCCTTCTTTACAGAGACCAGCTTCAATCTCGAGGATTTTTTCCCCTATAGCTAGTACCTCCTCCGGGCTAAAACCTATCCCTATGAGCTTATCAATTTCCGCTGGGTGAAAACCAGCTAAGCAAGCCACTTTTACCCCGGTGCTCTTAGCGGCCTTACACTCATTAAGGAAGATCTCAATAGCTCTCCTGTAGCCCTCCATCGCGTCTTTTCGCGAAATACTGACACCATAATGCCACGGGGGCAGCATTACTAGGGCTAGAAACCACCCACCTCTCTCCATAAACTTCCTAGCTATTCTTAGAGCGCCTAACCCCTTCGGAGAAGAGTGTAGATGGGCATCCGCAAATACGAGACTAGGCAAGACACACAACCCCCGATAGGCATGAGCGTGACGGAGCCCCTGGCTAATAAAAACTAGCATTATGTGCTAGAGCGTCATCTAGGACCATAGTGGAGTTGTCAGCGAAGGACCACCTCTTCATCCGCTTGCTGAAGCCTAAGCGTCGTGCAACGTGTAGGGGCTTCTTCATCCACCCCAACACGTTGACATAATACGTTCTCCTTATGAGAGGGTTGTTTCTCAGCCCTCACACGGTTCTTCATGGTTTCATCTGACCGGAATCGCTCATCACCATATTATAGTACAATGTAAAAAGGGGAAACTAGTTTTCTGTATATGAAGATAACTAAGCCACGTGAGCTGAGAGGGGCTAGTATGAATACCCGCGTGGAAGTTATTGCTGCTCTTATTGCGCTAGTAGCGCTTCTTACTGGAATACTATATGGTTTGCATAGCCCTTCGCTTAGGCTTATCCAGCAAAATAAGGTTCTCCAGAAAATAGCAGAAATGAATGATTTCTGGAAATTTATAACAATATATATGAATAATTTATCAGTAATGTTAATCCTTTACGTCTCCTCAATAGCCATTATACCAGGACTCATCATATTGTTCAGCAACGGTGTAGTTATAGGAAGCGTGGCCGCAATTAGCTCAAAACGAGTCGGAACCACATTGACTCTCTTACTACTTGTCCCCCACGGGGTGTTCGAGCTTTATGCATTCATTTACTCAGCAGCCATTGCTATAGCATTACCATTCACGATTACTAAGAGAAAGAGCGGCTTAAGACACGTGCTAGAAAAACAATTACAGGCGCTCCTATACGCATCTATAATACTTTTTATCGCGGCATTCATAGAGGCTTTTATTACAGCGAAAATCGCATCACTAGTAACTGGCTGAGAAAAAGATAATAAATAGTCTAACTATATTATCAAAAATGGCGAAGAAACTAGCCTAATAGGTGATCCCCATGGCCACGGAAATCGATGAGCTGAGACTAAGGTTGCCGACAGGAAGGGAAGCGAACATAGTTGAGGGGCTCCGCTTCTGCTACGACTTAAGCGAGACAGATACAGCGATCCTATTTGAGCTTCTCAAAGACAAAGAATACACAGTTGATGAACTAGCTGAGAAGCTTAAGCTAAGCAAAGCTACAGTGAATCGAAGCCTTACAAAACTAGTCGAAATAGGGTTTGTTACAAGAACCCGTGAAAAGAAGGGAGGAGCGGGAAGACCAAAATATAAATACTATGTATCAGACCCCGAGAAGGTCATAAACAAGATAATAGAGGACTTTGAGCAATGCGCAAAGATCTATAGAGAGGTGTTGCAAAAACTACTTAAACAGCTAAAGAAATAATAAAAGAGCTTATAAGCTAGGCTATATCGGTTGCTGTATCAACAATTATATATGGTCTATTCCCCTTAAACGAGTCATCGTCTCTGCTCTCACCAGTCTCTAGATCAATCACCTCATTAGTGTTTACAGCCAGCTCTTTTTCCCTATTCCTTAACGTCACTATCTGCATATAATATATTATCGCTTCCCGTATAAACTCGCTACGAGAAGTATAGCCTAATCTACGCCAAAGCCTATCTATTTCCTCAATAAGGTCTATCTCAAGCTTTATACTGACAACCCTCTTAGGCGATGGTATTACTAGGTCAAAGCCCTCACCACGTACAGTTCCAGTCATAATCTTCACCGCAGAGTATACCCCACACACTTCATAGTCATGGCCAAACCAAAATATAGAAAGCTTTTCATAAGCCCGGTTAAGCACTGTGAATATTCCTCGCAAAGCATTCCATGGCTCTGTTAAACATACTAATGGGTAATACCTTCTGAGCTAGGTATTATACATTAAGGCCTCTTCCAACACATCAAGAACACGGTGCACTTGAAATGAATATAAGAGATAAACAAGCTAAAGAATTAATTAAACTAGGAGAGGCAACCATAAACTGCCCAGTATGCGGCTCGAAATCACTGAAAATAATCGACTACTTATACGACGTGCCACTCGTAGGCAAGGTTATACTAACTACCGGGAAATGCAATAAATGCGGCTATAAGTACAATGATGTTAGGCTTGTTGAGACAAACCCTCCGAGAAAGATAGTCCTTAAAGTTGATAACCAAGATGATCTAAACGCATTAGTGGTAAAAGCTTCATCGGCGTCAGTATATATACCCGAGAAAGGCCTTGAAATGATACCTGGGCCCGCATCCCAGGGATTTATAACGACTATTGAGGGGCTACTTGAGCGTTTTAAAGAAGCAGTAGAAACTGCGTGCAAAGACCCCGATGCCAACAAGGAGGAATGCAATAAGCTGCTGAAATGGCTTGATGAGGCTAAAGAGGGGAGGACTAGCTTTACCGTTATAATAGTTGATCCTGAAGGAGTTAGTACGATAGTCTCCCCTAAAGCTAGGATAGAACCGTTAAGCGACAAAGCCGAAGAACTAAGATAAAAAGAATATTGGGTTATTCGACCTTAACCTCTATGCCCTCCTCTTCCTCCTCTTCCTTCTTCTTTTTCTCAAAAGTTACCTCGAGTATACCGTTCTTGTACCGGGCCTTCGCCGTCTCGGGCTTAACTTCAGCGGGTAGTTCTATCTCCTTATAGTATTTCCTATCCTTGTTCTCGGCCTTTATGATGAGCTTATTGTCTTTAACTTTTATTCGGATCTTGTCCTTATCTACTCCAGGGACCTCGGCTATAACGGTTACTTTGTCCTTCTCCTCTATAACGTCTACTAAGGGTTCCACGGTCTCCTCGACTATTGCTCTCTTCCCAACCCGTTTTACGTTACCAAACTCCTCTATGACAGGGGTGCCGTCGGGCCCAATGGTTATGCGTACCCCATAGACTATTGGGCCTCTTATTTCTCCACGTGTCTCTATAGCTGGTCTTAGTGCCCGGGTCTCAAACTCCTCCATCATTCTTGAGACGAATTTCTCCATCTCGCGGATAGTTTCCTCTATCTCGTCGAATATATCGCCTAGGCTAAATCTACGTCTCCATGGGTACCCCATTAGCGGTTCCCTCCATTATGTGGTAAGGGATTCTCCCCTAATATTATCATAGCGCTATCAGTTAGCGCGAGGACCCTAATAACTCATGTAGTGTTAAAGACTAGTGTTAGTACTAATTAGGGCAAAGGCATAGAATAGGCCGCGGGGGAGTCTTTTACCAAGAATGGATTGAGGTGGTTCCTTGGAGAAGAAATACGATGTTATTATTGCAGGGCTAGGTCCCGCAGGCACTGTTGCTTTATGGCATCTCGCCAAGCAGGGGTTCAGGGTAGCAGCATTTGATTGGAGAAAAGAGGAGACACTATGGGGGAAACCGTGCGGGGACGCGCTAGGAGCTCATCATCCCCGTGAAGCCGGGTTACCCGATCCTCCGCTCAGCACTATTAAGAACACGGTTAAAGCTATAGATATCTATGCGCCGGGCGAGGAGGTAAGATATCGAGTATTTGGAGAAGGGTACATAATTGATCGAAACGCCTTTGGGAAATGGCTTCTCGGCGAGGCGCTTCGCCATAGTAACGTAGAGGTGTTTCTTGGGGCAAAGGTTCTAGAGCCACTGATTCTTGACGGGAGAGTTGTTGGCGTGAAAGTGAGGATAAGTGATAGGGTTGAGGAATATTATGCTAACGTTGTGGTTGAGGCAACGGGGTTTTCTAGAGCTATACGTAATAAGTTGCCGCGTCACTGGCCTATATACGAGCCGATAGACCCTAAGGATACTAATATAGCGTATAGAGAGATAATAGAGTACGAGGACTATGAGATAGAAGAGCCCAACGTTATACGAATATACCTTGACCAAGAGATAGCGCCCGGCGGATACTGGTGGTACTTCCCCGAGTCCAGAAGAGGAGTAAACGTCGGCCTAGGAGTCCAGGGGGGAATGGGCTACCCTAACCCTATGCAAATATATCATGAAAAACTACTAAAACACCCCCTTCTATCAAAAAGCCATAAAACCGTAACCGCCGCTGGCGCCCCACTACCGACACGTAGACCGTCAAACACGCTAGTTGGGCCAGGAATAGTTGTAATAGGCGATGCTGGTTACACAGTTAACCCAGTCCACGGAGGAGGAATGGGCTACGGCTTCAGAGCAGCATACTACGCGGCAAAAGCCATAGAGCAAGCTCATGACAAAAACGACTTCACAGAAAAAGGTCTATGGAGCCTAAACATAGACTACATGCGAGGGCTTGGGGCGAAACAAGCCGCGCTTGATATATTTCGTAGATTCTTGCAAAGGCTTTCAAACGACGAGATAAGGTACGGAATGGAGAAAAAACTCATACCGGAACAAGATGTACTATACACTAGCTCGTCGGGAGAAATAAACATAAGCGTGATAGAGAAGGCAAAGATAGTGCTCAGAGGCCTTAGGAGACCAGGGCTTCTAGCCAAGCTCAAAATAGTCGCTGAGTACATGAAGAAAGCGAAGAACGCTTACCTAGAATACCCCGAGGACCCTAGTAAGCTACCACAATGGGTAAACGGGGTAGAGCAACTGTTCTCCGAGTTTGAGGCCAAAATAGCAGAGAAAGGGTAGCCCCAATGGCGCTACAGTGGACCCCTAACTGGGAGGAAGTAATCATAGAGAGCCATGGGATAAGGCTGAGAGTAAGGAGAGACAAAGAAACAAAGCTCCTCGCCTGCCCAATATGCGGCGAAGGCGATAACGCTATATATTTCTTCAGCGTGGATGACCTCATAAGACACATACTCTCTCACACGAAAAGAATAGAAAAACACCAAGTATTTGTGCCCGCTAAGCCCGTAGAGGAAGAGGAGGAAGAGTATGAAGAATAATTTTTTTAGACTGGATATCTATTCGGCCCCAACAATAGATTTTATTGATAGTAACGTTAGGAAGGGGGGACCCGGTTATTACGCCTCCTTAGCACTATACATGATAGGCGCTCATTACGAAATATACATGCCTATAGAGGATAAGTCTATTAATAGGTATCTCAGCCCGCTGAGTGATGAGCCAGTCTATATGAACGGATATACACTGCTTTTCGTAATTAAGGAAGGTTTTCAGCGAAACATGTCTCTTCTGAATGATGCGAAGAAACTTCCCATACTATCTTATAGCGAGTATGCACTCATATCACCGCTCTACCGTGAATTACAGAGCTATGATATTGTTAGAGTAAGTTTATCTCATAAATTATCCTTGATTGATCTCCAAGGGTTTACCCGGATAAGGCTCAGAGACAAAAATATAGTAAATAATGCAAATATTATCCTATATATAATAAATTTGCTGAGAACACCCAATAATATCATTAAGATAAGCATCGATGACATAGAATACGATGCTTCAGCATTAGACGAGATCATCACAAATTCTCTTAGAAACAACGTACCACTAATACTAACACTGGGCAGGCATGGAGTAATTCTCTTCGATAGAGATGAGTGCAGCCACGTTTATCCATTAATAACCTCTAATGTATCTATAGGAGCGGGCGACATGTTATCAACTATAACGCTATACGCTATCCATACCGGTTCACCTCTTAGCGAGGCAGTTGTCAAGGCAGTGGCATCAACTGCCTGCATACTGAAACAATTAGAAAAAGGCACACGGGCACACGGCGCATGTGAAGAGGCCTTTACCCGAGCAGACCTATTTACAGCAAAAACCCAAACACTATGCAGTAAGTGCTGCCTGAAACACCTCTCCATCACGCTTGGATAATAGAGGTAAAGGCTTCTCTCGCTCCCTTACCCCGAGCATTGATAAAGCGATTTGTATGATCTCGTCACTCGTGGTGCTACGGCCTCGTATAACTTCCTTACCGTTTATTACTAGTACGGGTATATCTGCGCTAAGGACCGGGGCGAACGCGAAGACGTCCCAATAAACTATCCTCGGAGTGAAAACAGCTTCTATGCCGTACTCTTTGTAGAGCCTATCAACAGCCTCTCTGACACTATCTATCAAGTCTTGTGTAACGGGGTCTAGGCCGCCATATACAATTATTTCCAGGTCTACGGGTATACTAATCCCTACTTCCGCGTCCACACCGACACTATGAGTGGATACATTCATTGGCTCTATTGCGGCAGACACTCTGAGACCCCGGCGTAACTACTCTCCCCAAGAGGGCGTTTAAGCCACTAAACCCAAGTAAGCCCACAGATAATTGAAACGAGAATACAAACAAGCCCTAGGTTATCCTTTGTTAAACTCCTATTATTCGGTTCCAGTAGTACCGTTAAAGATGTGTAACACCAAAATAGGGTAGTACAACTCATATAGTATTACTGGGTAAAGATAGTGCGTACGCGTAAAAGAAGTAACAAGGATTATAGAGATCCTCGGTTCCTTGAGGCTCCGAGGAGAGCTGCGAGTATACTAGTGAAATACAAGGATAGCTGGAATAGTATTATAGAGGCGTACTGGCTGCTACGTAAGCACGAGGACGAGATCGGCGTGCCAGTTACCTATGACATAGTTGAGCAGGCTTATGAAATCGCCATTAAAGAGATCGGGGAGAAGCGAAGAATACATAGAGCCAGTATCGGTCCTCAGGAGGCATCATCGATTATTTCTTCGGGGCAAGCCTCAGCTAGTAATATGTAGCGCTAAGTTTACTAGACAAAGAAATACTTGTACCTCTAGCGGTGCAGTGATTGCCTGATGAGTTCTGGGTAAGAATATTTGAGATGGTACCTAGCGAGCTCCGAGAGGTTCTCGAGTACACTCTTCGCCACAATACTTGGAGAAAGAAGGAGACAATCAATCTCATAGCAAGCGAGAATGCTATGAGCCCTCTAGCTTTATCAGCTTACGTAACCGATATGATGCATAGATATGCTGAGGGCAAACCGTTCAAAAGATATTATCAGGGAACAAGGTACGTTGATGAAGTAGAGGTGAGAGCAGCAAAAATACTGGGAGAGTTGCTGAATAACGCGCTTGTTGATCCAAGGCCTATTAGTGGTACAACAGCTAATGCATCCGTTTTCAGGGTACTAGGGGGCTGCGGATCCAAGGCAGTAATAGCCCCCGTCCAAGCCGGCGCCCATGTAAGTCATACAAAGTTCGGCACACTAGGGGCCCTGTGCATAGAGCATATAGAGATGCCCTATGATCCCGAGAACCTGAACGTTGACGTGGATAAGGCCGTTAAGTTAATAGAGCAGATTAAGCCCTCGTTTGCCGTGCTTGGCGGTAGTGTCTACCTATTCCCGCACCCCGTACGAGAGATAGCTGAAGCCATTCACAGTGTTGGCGGGAAGCTCGTGTATGATGCTGCGCATGTGCTCGGCTTAATAGTGGGTAAGAGGTGGAGAAACCCACTAGACTATGGAGCAGACGTAATGACGGCTTCAACACATAAGACGTTCCCCGGCCCACAAGGGGGGATAGTGGCTACGCGTGACGAGAAGCTCTACAAATCAATAGGCAAGGCTATTTTCCCCTACTTCGTGAGCAATCACCATCTTCACAGGCTACCAGCATTAGCCGTGACCGCTATTGAGATGAAATACTTCGGTGAGGCGTACGCTGACCAGGTAGTAAGAAACGCTAAGGCGTTAGCAGAGGCACTAGCGGCAGAGGGCTTCAAGGTCCTTGGCGAGCACCTCGGGTATACTAGGAGCCACCAGGTAGTCCTAGATGTAAGACCCCAGGGAGGAGGAGCAAAAGCAGCAAAAATGCTCGAAGAGGCAAATATCATTGTAAATAAGAACCTATTGCCCTACGACCCGCCAGACGCAATAAAGGATCCGAGCGGGTTAAGGCTAGGCGTCCAAGAGATGACCAGGTACGGTATGAGAGAGGATAATATGAAGGACATAGCAAGGTTCATGAAAAGAGTGCTAATAGACAAAGAGGATGCGAGGAAGATTGCAAGAGAAGTCGCGGAGTATAGGAAGGAGTTCCTCGAAGTAAAATACTGCTTCGACGTAAATACTATCAAGGATAATAAGCTCTACTTGCTTTTCTAAACCCTGGTTAATTTTCTCCCCCACTACTTGGCTCAGCCTAGCCACTAGAGGACAGGCCGGAGACTCTCTTTCTAGAATCAAGTGCGGGAGGCAAGTCCCCTTACCTTCATCCATGCCCCGGGCCACGGGGCTGTCTGGGGGGCGGCGCGCGTTTTGAATAGGAGTTCCTAAGACTAGTTTTTCTAGGTATCGTTGAGATGTACAGGCCGAGGGCTTGGATTATTACGATAGGGTACGAGCTGCTTATAGGGAGGATAGTGAATACTAATGCTGCCCACATAGCCAGGGAACTAACTCTCAGAGGAGCCATAGTGGATAGGATCATCGTGGTAGGCGACTCGATAGACGATATAGTTTATGAGCTAAGAAGAGGAATACAAAGATCAGATATCATAGTGACAACTGGTGGGCTAGGCCCAACAGATGATGATAAAACCCTTGAAGCGGTAGCTGCTGCTACAAATAACCCACTAGTACTCAACAACGACGCCCTAAGAATGGTTAACGAGTTCTACTCGCGTAAAAACCTACCACTAACAAAAGAGCGTATAAAAATGGCCTATCTCCCCGCAGGCGCAACACCCATACCAAACCCCGTGGGCGCCGCGCCAGGATCACTACTCTTTAGCGATGGAACCTACATAATCTCGTTACCAGGTGTGCCCCGGGAAATGGAGGCTATGCTCCCTCTAGCGCTGGAGAAGATAAGAGCAATCTTTCCAGAGATCTGTATTAGGGAACTAGGCAAGGAGATAAAGGGGATACCGGAGTCAAGCCTCGCCCCAATACTTAGAAAAGCTGCAAAGAAATGCCCAGATTGCTATGTTAAGAGTCATCCAAAGGGACATGAATTAGAGAAACCAGTTATAGAGGTTAAGGTGCTTGCGTCAGCTAAGAGATGCGAGGATGCAGAGAAGAAGGCCAAGTTAGTACTTGATGAACTAGAAGCGCTTCTCCGGGAGATAGAATGACCACTATATCAAGGCTTTTAAAAATATACAATATGGTTTTGATACCTCTAGTTATTACCCTGTTCATTTTATTATATGTGTCGATTAGAGCGGGGAACGAATACGCAGTTTATTTCACAACAATGTTAGTTATTTTGTCACCGTTTATAGCGTACTTGGTTACGAGAAGAATGGCCCGCATCTAGAGTAGACTATATAAACCATAAACCCTTTTACACTAGTTAAAGGAGGAATGCAATATGAGTGCGCAAAAAACTAAGGAGGTCATTAATGTAGAGGAGATCAAGAAGAAGGTCATAGAGGCTCTGAAGAATGTATACGACCCAGAGATCCCCGTGAACATCTATGATCTAGGACTAGTCTACGATATAAAGATCGAGGATAGAAAGGTGAAGATACGCTTAGGACTAACCGCCCCCGGATGCCCTATTGCTGGCCAAATAGCATTCATGGCTGAGGAAGCTATACGCCAAAACGTCCCAGAGATTGAGGATGTTGAGGTTGAGCTGGACCTGGAGACCCCCTGGGATCCGCGCAGGGTGACACCAGAGGGGAGAAAACAATTGAAAGAGCTCTTTGGCTATGACGTTGTCGAGGAATGGATACAACGATACGACGAAATCTACGGGCAGCAAAGCAGCCAATAACGCGGCTACTAATGCTAAGATCTTTAAGCTTGCTGGGCTAAACGATTATCTCGTATTTTTAGATCCTTAATGGTTGCGCAATGGTATATGCATTCTTCTACACATGTATTATATTGCTCAAAACCCGTACTTTCATAAGAACTGCATTTCTCGGAACATAGTTCTTCACAGGTTTTCAGCGTCATTTACATCACTCAGTAGAGTGAATAGGGCCTCCTAGAGGTATTAAGGTTTGTGTAAACGTTATCGCCTCTTATAGGAGTGTCACTATCTTTTAACCCGGAGAGCATTAGGAAGCACAAGGTATTGTGAGGGAGGATTACGTCTTGACGTGGAGCATCCTAAAATACTTACGTGAAAACCCGGAGATTCTCAGAGAGAGTCTCCGCAAAAGAGGCTTGGATGAGAAACTCGTCGATGAGGCGAGGAGGCTTGACGAGGAATGGAGGAGGCTAAAGAGGGAAGTAGACGAGATAAGGCATAGACATAACGTGATTACTCGTAGTATAGCCAAAGCTAAGAGCGAGGAGGAGAGGAAGAAGCTAATAGAAGAGGCTAAGAAGCTGCTCATGATAAGGGAGGAGCTGGAGAAGCGCTTACACGAGGTCGAGGAGAGAAGGAGGAAGGCACTCTTATCACTACCCAATATTGTTCACGAGAGCGTGCCCGTGGGCTTCTCCGATGAGGAGAACGTCCCTATACGCTTTTGGGGGAAACCACGGGTCTACGTAGAGCATCTTGATAGGTTCAGAGAGCAGACAGAGAAGTGGGGGTTTAGCGTAGACCATGAGGTTATAACGTGGAGGCCCGTTGGGCACGCGGATATGCTAGAATATGTGCTTGGTCTCGGGAATACCCAGAAAGCTGCAGAGGTGGCTGGCTCCAGGTTCTACTACTTATTCGACGACCTCGTTTGGCTTGATTTCGCCCTATTATTGTACGCTATAGATAGGCTTACTGCAAAAGGGTATAAGCTCGTACAACCACCCTACATGCTTCGCCACAAAATAATGATGGGGGTCGTTGATCTCGAGACGTTTAAGGACGCTATATACAAGATCGAGAACGAGGACTTATACCTAATAGCTACAGCTGAGCACTCCCTAGCAGCGCTATATTATAACGAGGAGATAATGGAGGACGAGCTGCCCATAAAACTTGTAGGCATAAGCCCGTGCTTTAGGCGCGAAGCAGGCGCTGGTAACCGTGATCTAAAAGGCATATTCCGTGTCCACCAATTCCATAAGGTTGAGCAATACGTCTTCGCAAAACCGGAAGAGAGCTGGCAAATACACGAAGAAATCATACGTAACGCGGAAGAGCTCTTCCAAGGACTAGGCCTCCCCTATAGAGTAGTTAACGTTGTCTCCGGAGAACTGGGCGCCCCCGCCGCGAAGAAATACGATCTCGAGGTATGGATGCCTGCTCAGGGCAGATACAGGGAAATGGTCAGCGCAAGCAACACCACTGACTGGCAAAGCTACCGCCTTAATATAAGACTCGTGAGGAGAAAAGGCATGGAGAGAGAATACGTTCACACACTCAACTCAACCGCAATAGCGTCAACAAGAACCATTACTGCAATACTCGAGAACTTCCAGGAACCAGACGGCACAGTCATAGTACCCAAGGTGCTAAGAAAGTACCTAGAACCCTTCGAGAAGGCGCCAAAGGAAGCAATATACCCGGCTAAGCGCTCTCAGCAAACCAAGTAGGAGAACCAGAGCGGTGACAACAATGAATATACGTGAGAGAATACTAGCCCTTGTGGAAACCGCTCCCCAGATAAACAAGGCCGCATTCTATAGCGACCCCTACGTGGAGGAGATCATAACCGAGCTTCATAGCAGATGGGAGGGGGCAGGCTATAAGGGGGAGCCCATTGACTACGCCACCGAGGAGGAGCTTCGAAAGCTCCTAGAGCTTGCCGAGTACTATACAAGACTCCCGTTCTGGAAAGCTTATAGAATAGTTAAAGAGAGAACAGAGAAGGATAGCCAGCTCCATCAAGACTAGGTTCAAAACGTTTATGAAAAACCATAACGAATATGGAGAGAGCATCTAACTCTATTATTTTATCCCTTGGTAAGGGATGTCCATGATATGGTTTGAGAGGTTCGTGCCGGAGCGGCTGTGGAAGAGGTTGAGACCAGACGCTATCTATGTATGGGAGAACGAGGAGGTTCGTAAACGTCTAAGGTGGTACTACCTGGTTATGACTGACCGTGTTCCAGCGAGATTCTTACTAGCTAAGATTATTGAGATAGGGGAGAATAAGCTAAAGGAGCTAGATGAGGAGAGTCTGTGGAGCATTAGGGAAAAAGCTGTTAGAGAGCATAGAGAACTAGTGAATAAAGCCCTTAATGAAGAATACCTTTTAGAGGACTATAATCGTGATAAAAAAGGCCTTGGTTCTATCACCTCGTTGCTTGACTTAGATATAGAGATTATTCATAGAATGTTTAAACCCTGTAGACTATGTGAAAGGCTCTGCCTTATTGATAGGAGTAAGCGTATAGGAGCTTGCAGGCTTGATGAGAAAACCTATGTCCATAGCTGGTTCCACCACTTGGGCGAGGAGGCGCCACTAGTGCCTAGCGGCACTATTTTCTACGGCGGTTGTAATTTTACCTGTGTATATTGCCAGAATTATGATATAAGCCAAAAATATCCCAGGAGCGGCGACGTGGTTAATCCTAGAAAGCTTGCCAGAATACAGTACGAGTTACGAGTATTTGGCGCACGGAATATAAACCATGTAGGCGGAGAACCTACCCCGAGCCTTCATACAATTATTGAGTCCTTCAAATACCTTGATATAAATGTTCCACAGATATGGAACAGCAACATGTACATGACAGAGCGCGTGACAAACGTGCTCACAGACGTGATAGACCTGTGGCTCACTGATTTCAAATACGGGAATAATAAGTGCGCATTTAGGTTGTCAGGGGTAAGGAACTATTTTGAGGTTGTATCGAGGAATCATCGTATAGCTGCTAGAGAGGGGGATATGATTATTCGGCACCTAGTCCTACCAGGCCATGTCGATTGTTGTAGCAAACCCATAATGAGATGGGTGGCGGAGAACCTTCCACGGGAGAGGATACTAGTGAATATAATGGATCAATATCGCCCAGAAAACCTTGTAGCACGGTATCCTAGGTTATGGCGTGAACTCGCCAGACCAGTTTATAGAGAAGAAGTTGAAGACGTTATGGCGTATGCTGAGAGGCTTGGCATAGTTTATGAACCTATCAGTAGGTGAGGACCGTAATGCCCCGTGTACAGAGAGTACTGATACTTGATGGGTATACTGATGAGCCAGCTGGTTTCGGCGTTCCACCCTACATAGATGTATACCCTAGGTACATTGCGGGAGCGTTATGGAGTATTGATAAAACCATAATTATTCACTACATGACAGTTGACGAGGCTCGCAAAGATGTTCAAAAATTCATAGAAAGGGCCAATACATATGACTTATTAGTAGTTATAGCGGGGGCCGTTGTACCCGGACGATACATAGGTGGAAAGCCTATAACGCTTAACGAGCTCCAATCATGGTTCAGACTTATCAATAAACCGTTCAAAGTATTAGCGGGAGCTGCTGCTAGGTGGGGAATAGGCAACATAGGTGGAACCGTAGCCGCTCTACCAAAGCTCGTGAGACAAAACTTCGACGTAATAGTGACAGGGGAACCGGAAGCATATATATACGAGCTAGCGAGGTACGGGCCCGAAAAAGCAAACCCCTGGGCTATAATAGAAGAGGACGACTTAAGCACTGTATCAAAATTCTCTATAATAGGTGCAAAAATAGTCGAGCAACACCCAAATCACGGCTATAACCTCGTAGCAGAGATAGAAACATACAGAGGATGCCCTAGATGGATTAGCGGAGGGTGTAGCTTCTGTGTAACAAAGCTTTATGGGCGTCCTAGGCAGAGACGAGTCCAAGACATCGTCCGAGAGGTCGAGGCACTGTATAAGAGCGGCGTCCGTCATTTCAGGATAGGCAGGCAGGCTGACATACTTGTATACGGTAGCAAGGAGCTAGATCAGAAAGAGTGGCCGCGACCAGATCCCCTTAAGCTTGAGCAACTATTTTACGGGATAAGGCTAGCCGCGCCAGGGCTTTTAACACTCCATATAGATAATGTTAATGCTGGTACTATCGTACGATACGAGAAGGAAAGCATACGGGCGCTTAAAGTGATAATTAAGTACCATACACCTGGCGATGTGGCGGCACTAGGTATTGAGACCGCTGATCCACGGGTTGTTAAACTAAATAATCTGAAAACGTTTCCGGAAGAGTCGCTAAAAGCTATAGAGATTATAAGCAGGCTTGGCTCCCGCCGAGGCTATAACGGTTTACCAGAGCTATTACCCGGGATAAACTTTGTACTCGGCCTAGTAGGCGAGACTCCTACCACGTATAAGCTCAACGAGGACTTCATAAAAGAGATATATAGGAGGAGGATTCCCGTTAGGAGAATAAATGTTAGGAAGGTATTAGTGCTCCCAGGAACACAAATGTATAGATATGGTACAAGCATTCTTGATAAGCATAGGAAACTGGTAAAGAAGTTTGAAAAAACGGTGCTAGAGTACTCTAAGATTTTCCTCCAACAAATAGTGCCAAGGGGTTCCATCCTAAAATACGTCTATATAGAGCATTATGACGAAAAGCTAGGTATTACTTTTGCTAGGCAGGCTGGGAGCTACCCGGTTGTAGTTGAGATTCCTTGCCGGATGCATCCTCCTAAGATCGTAAACGTGTATGTCTATTCACACTCAGCTAGGAGTGTGAGAGGCGTACCAGTACCTCTTAACCCAAATACTACATCGCTAACAATCATATCGAGAATCGTGGGCGAAAGCACGGCTCAGAGAATCGCTCTTTTACGCCCATTTAGGAGCGATCACGACTTAGAGAAGGTCTTGGGGAGTTCAACAAAAGGGTTGCTCAGCACAAAAGGTCATACTTGTAAGGTTTCCTAATAGTGTTAAAGAATAGAGCTGGTGTCAATGAACTGTACCATTTAAATGTGCGTGAAAAACACCTATTCTTTTAGGGTTAGATAGGTAGAGGGATTCGGTGATGTCGGGAACACGTGGTAAAATAATAACCTCAAATGATAGCAGCGAATCAGTACTTGAAGCACCTGGGGTCTATGATCCTAAGACTAAGACCATTAGGATTGCTGGTCGCGAGATAAGGATTGGAGGACCTATTCCAAAGCTTAGGGATGGAGAGAAATTCGTAGCCTATACTACGAGTATTTGCCCGTATTGCCTAAGGCTACTACCAGCAATAATATTTGAGAGAGATGGTAAAATATATATAAGAAAGACTTGCCCAGAGCACGGGGAAATAGAGGAACTATACTTCGGCGACGCTAGAACCTATTACCGCTTCTTCAAATACGAAGAGGAAGGGGTCGGGGTAACACCATACGTTAAACTAAAAGCTCCATGCCCCTTCAACTGCGGATTATGCCCTATGCACAAGAACCACACAGCACTCGCGAACCTCGTAGTCACTAATCGCTGTGATCTCTCATGCTGGTATTGTTTCTTCTACGCTGAGAAAATGGGTTACGTGTATGAGCCGAGCATAGAAGAGATTAGAAAAATGATCCGACAATACAAGAAACAAGGCGTGTCAATGGCTGTTCAGATAACTGGTGGTGAGCCCACACTAAGAGAAGATCTGCCAGAAATAATAAAGATGCTGAAAGAGGAGGGGGTAACGCACATACAGCTAAACACTCACGGAATAACTTTTGCTAGACTATGGTTCGAGAAAGGCCCTGAAGCCGCGATAGAGTACGCTAGGGTGCTAAGGAGGGCTGGTGTTAACACGGTCTACATGAGCTTTGACGGTGTAACGCCGAGAGCTAATCCTAAGAATCATTGGGAGGTGCCTTATACTCTTGAAGTATTTCGTAAAGCTGGAATGACTAGCGTAGTACTAGTGCCCACGGTTATAAAGACTATAAATGACCAAGAGCTGGGCGATATTGTTAGATTCGCTGCTAAGCACATAGATGTCGTGAGGGGCGTGAACTTCCAGCCCGTAAGCCTTACTGGTAGAATGAAACGAGACGAGAGAAGAAAGTATAGGGTAACAATACCTGATGTACTTAGGTGGATTGAGGAACAAACGGATGGGCAAATACCTATGGACGCGTGGTTCCCTATACCAGTTGCTGCAAAATTCGCCTACTTCCTCGAGGCGGTGAGTGGCGAGCTCAAAGTCTGCATGGGCAATCACCCTGCCTGTGGGTCCGCGACATATGTATTTGTTGAACGCGGTTCAGAGGGGTTGCCTAAGAAGTTTATACCTATAACAGAGTTCTTTGACGTTGAGGGCTTTATCGAGTACATGGATCAAAAGACGCAGGAGCTGAGAAAAGACTCTGAGAGCTTCGGGGCAAGATTCAGAAAAACACTAAGACTGGCCTCAATAGTTAAAGATCTACCGAAATTCACTATAAAGGAGAAAATACCGAAGGATCTAAACATAACTAAGCTATTGGTAAACGTATTCATTAAACGCAACTATGAGGCATTAGGAGAGCTACACTATAGACTACTATTCCTCGGAAACATGCACTTCATGGACCAGTATAACTATGATGTTGAGAGGGTAATGAGGTGCAACATCCACTACCTAATGCCTGATGGGAGAATTGTGCCGTTCTGCGCATATAATGTGCTAAACGACTTATATAGGGACTACATTATTAAGAAGTACGGAATACCGCTAGAGGAGTACAAGAAGAAGTTTGGAGGAAAAGGAGTAGGACCCGATGTCAAATATGTTAGGAACATAAAGTTGCTTAAGAGCACGCCAATATACTATGAAGCCTATAAGGGTATAGTACCTGACGAAATTCTTTACGGAAAAAGTAAAGAAGAGTAAAGAGACACCTTATCCTATCCAGTCCTTAAAGTAGTATAGGTATTTTTTCCTAAAATTGTCCCAAACCACTTGTTTTACGTATTCCACATCCACCTCTTTAATCATAGCTATTTTCTCAAGTACATCAGTTATCATAAGAGGCGTTAACCTCATCCCCCTATACTCATAAGGCGAATCCGATTCAGTAAGCATTATTTCGAGAGGAGCTTTTCTAACCACTTCCTGATGCTTACGCTGTATCTTAATCGCAGGGTTTATTGATATTGTGAACCCCTGGGCCTCTATGTCTTTGAGAAGAGATAGCGGGCCCGTATACCAATGAAGGTTCGCGGCTGCAACATCGTATTTGACTAAGAGGTTGAATACCTCCTCCCATGTCCCTGCTGTGTGAAGGTTAACAAACATATTATTATCGCGAGCAGCCTCTAGGAATATTCTGAATACTTGTCGCTGGGCCTCTATTGTTTCTGGAACAAATTTGGTATCAAGACCTATTTCCCCGAAGCATTTTATGTTATTATTAATGGCTAGCTCTATTATCCTGTAAGCCTCGCTTATACTCTCTTCTCTATTCTTTACGCTCCACGGGTGAAGGCCCAGACAGGGCACTATTTGATCAAACCTACTAGCTAGCGATATGAGCCTCTCCGCGCTCTCTAGGTCGTCGCTAACACCTACTATGACTATATCTTTTAGCTTATCCAGGATCGACCTAAGCTCTTTTTCCTCAAACTCGTAAACATGGCTATGGATGTCAACGAGTCTAGTCACGGGATTATACCCGGTGTACCGCCTAGTCTCTATGGAGACTTTATTAGTCTTAGGCATACCCCCGTATCTCCTGGGCTGTGATGATCATCCCGACATGCACGAGGAATCGATGAAGGCGTGGCGGCTGACTGAGCCTCAACACCGTAAAAGACTCATCATAGCTATCAGCAAAGGCGGCCACGTATCATCGGCTCTTAGCTTAAATGGTTAATATGACTATATCTTTTCTTGCAGGGAAAGCTACATTGATCACCCTTGTTCCGTTGATACGGGCTTCGAGCCTCTTAGAATTATGGGCATGCCCATGAATGACCAAGAGGGGCTGAGCTTTTCTTATAGCAGACTCCATCATCAAACTACCGACCTCCGGCCATATCCTCTTATCCTCGCCCTCCAGTGTCAAATAGGTTGGAGCATAATGCATTACAACTATGACCTTGCTGTACTTCTTTTTCAGCTGAGATACGACTTCCTTTAGCCTCTCTGCTCTTTCCCTATAGATCTTCTCTATTCCAGGTATATGTCGTCGCTGCCACTTAGTAGGCCTATCAAGCGAGCCCCTGGTACCATAGATTGCTACTTCCTCTCCACTAGCTGATACGAATACATAGTAATTATCGCTTAGCCAGATGATCTCAGGGTATCTCTTTATGAACTCAGCCTCTCTATCAACGTATTCCTCGTTGCCGAATACAGCGAGTATTTTTGCATTATTGCAGAACCTCTTAGTCGCCTCTACCACGCTTCTAAGCGCATTAACATTCCCCTTCTCAACCATATCTCCAGCCCAGAGAACTAGCTCAACTCTGCCACAGTCTTGCTTGTGCTTACTAAGAGCACTGATATAGTGGAGCAGAAACCTAGGGCTATGTATATCCGAGGTGGCCATCACGGTTAGCACGCTAGAGTCCCCGGATAGGATTCCGTGAAGATAATTATCTCTTTAGCACTACGTGCTATGCCTGGATAGAATAAGGGGGGATGCGGTGAATACGTCCCAGCCCCGATCACACCGCTCCATACGGAGCTGTCACGGGGCCACTTACTCCTAATAGGTATGCGGCTAAATAAAGTATTGAGCATACTTGGTTAGTGCGCAACGTAACAGCAATAGTTTTTAATGCTTTTATTAAGTATCGGGCAGGAAAATAGACAACATAGCCATGTTCGTGAACCCAACGGGTTTATGAACCCCCTGGCCATGATAAGATCTTTTCGGAAGTGATGAGGGAACGAACTCGGAGTTGTGAAGAAGCTGAGCTACGCTGATCCATTATCCTCAGGACACTGGGGATGCTTTCCTTGAGACCCCTCATATTATCACTAATTGAGCAGGGGTACAGGTTGTATGTTCCCTCTTCGCCTCAGCGTCTTGCACTAGCGCTGGCTAAACACGCTGGACAAATCTATGACGATCTAGTAGTTTGCGTCACACCCCCCTTGGCGAGGATTGCTAAGCGCATCTTTTTAGACAAAGCTATTGAGCTCTGTGATACGTGCTCCTTAGGGTCTAGTCACTACGCTACTCTTTGGTGCACGAAACAATGCACGGATAGACTTATGCTTGTTGCAGGAACCGTTATGAGGAATTATAGGGGTTGTGGACTGGTTAAAGTCGATGTAAGAAGCATATTACCTAATGTTTACCTCGTGGAGATAACTATTGGTGATAATAAGCATAGAGAGCATGTTACTGTTAATAAAGAATATGACATAGTAGCGGCTAGGAATCCTTGCCTAGACGATGAAGCGTTTAGAGTTCTTCGTAAACACTTTGACAGAGATCTTGGGCTTAGGGAAGCGGTAGAGATTATCTCAATCGAGCTGGGCGTATCAAAAACCAGTGCGAGGAAAATAATCGGTGATCTGGTAGAAAAGGGCTGTATAGGACTCGACAAGAATAGAAAGATTCTTCTCGTGTATGATTAGTCTCACTCAATAATTATTGCTGGACGCCCCGGTATAACTGATTCAAGCTTATGCCTAGGAGTGTTCTCTGGGGCCTCGTCTACCGTAACTATTGTCACTTCTAGACCCGTTTTCTTAGCTATATAGTCTCTGAACTCCATTAGTACTTGTTTTTCGTCAAACTCCTTTACTCGAGCCATCTTGCTTACTGTCTCCTCGTCGAGGCTTCGCAGATAATCACTTAGTCTCTTTGCAAGCTTCGCGGCCATAGAGCCACTCACACCACTATCTATAAGCGCTCTTATTATGTCACGAAGCTGTCTTTTCTCAAGAACCATTGAAGCTACTAGGGATGCTTTACTCCACTCGCTCTTGCTCGAGGTAATTATCAAGGCCTTAGCGGGTTTTCCTCTATACACGCGTAGTATTGATTTTATATCCTCGATAACCCTATCTACATAGGCTACACTTAGCTCAACTTTTTCATCGATTTTCGAGCTATCCACTATAGGCCAATGCTCTACTGATACGAAACTATCATTACCGAGCCGGTGCCACATCTCCTCAGCTATGTGCGGAGCTATCGGTGCCAGCATCTTTACCCAGGCGCTAACGTACTCTCTTAGAGCTGGGCCAGGGCTCTTACGTATATCTAGGTACTTCTCGGCATCGTTTTCCATCTCGTATATTACTCTGACGGTCGCAGCGCGTACTCTCAGCTCATCGAACGCCTTGCTCACATAGGCTATATGGCGCTGGAGCCTACTACGCAGCCAAGCATCTATTAGTTTCTCGTTATCATCAGTCTCCAATGCTTTGCTCACGTAATCCTCTATTTTCCTTAGCTGAGACATAATGCTCTTGGCCAAGTCCTCGGTGAAGTTGGCATCTTGTAGGATCTCGGCGGCGGCAAGTAGTGTTGCTCTGACAGTATCTACTCCATAAAATCGTAGCGCTCGTCGCAGGGGCACAATGTTTCTCAGACTCTTGCTCATCTTCTTTCCTTCTAATAGCACGAATCCGTTAACCACTATTTGGCGAGGCCATTTCTCCTTAGGGAATATCGCTGTGTGGTTAAATAGGAAGAACGTGAGATGGTTTGGTACTAGGTCGCGCCCACTATGCCGAGAGTCTAGGGGGTACCAGTAATCGAAGTCCCTATGCAGCTCTTCTAGAACACTCACTGGGATGCCTGTTTCCCTCGATACTTTGCCGGGGTCTCCTTTCCCTAGGAGCACGTAGTCCCAGAAGCTTATTGTGAGCTGCTCGGGCCTAATACCGTAGGCTCTTATCTTATGTATTATCGTATAGAACGCCATATATATTGTTGAGTCGCTCAGGCTCTCTATTATCCAGCCTTTCGCCCATGGTAGCTCTGTTCCTAGGCCTCGTGTACGGGCCGCTGCTCGCTCGTGAAGCCAGTCAACTACTTTAATGAACTCCTCCCTTATTGTGTCTGGCACTAGGCGCATTTCTTGTAGCAATTCAAGCACTTTTTCTTTCCATTTCTTATCCCCATAGTTTATAAACCACTGTTCCTTCAGAACCTTTACCACTATCTCTGTTCCACAGCGACAGTATACGGGCTTGTTGAGTATCTCGTACATCTTGTCAGCGTACCCTAGGGAGTACAGCCACTTTGTTGTAGCGTCTCTAGCCTCTCTTACGGGGCGGCCAGTTATCCAAGCCTTCACGGTAGCTACTATGAAGCGCCTATATTGATCAGGTATGTTCCTATAGACCTTGTTAACTATATCCTCTCTCATAATACCCTTATTATACTCGTCACTATAAAGAATCCGTGTCGCTTCATCAAGTGCTTTTTTATCTAACTGGCTTCTTATACCCATACGCTCAACGATGTCTCTTGCCGGGATATCGCCGTAGCCAGGCACTTTTATTAGCGGAATTGGTGATAACGAGTCAGGGTCTATGCCTATCTTCTCTAGTAGCTCTCTGTTATTAGTAATAAGCTCTCTTAGAGCTATGTAGTCGTAGGGAGCGTGCGCTGGTACACTCATGACAACTCCAGTAGCTGTATCAGGGTCGACAAACTCCGCTGGTAGTATTGGTACCTTCTCCCCCGTTGCTGGGTTGATTACAAACTTGCCGATAAGCTCGTCTCCTTTTATCCTCTTACACTCCTTGACGTCATCTTTTTGGAATCCTAGCTTGAACGCTGCACGCTCGCTAACTACGTATTTCCTATCACCTATCCTCACTACTACATAGGTTGCGCCCGGCTTAATCCATATGTTAGTCACGCCGAAGACTGTCTCCGGTCTCAGCGTGGCTGCAGGTAGGTACAGATCCTCGTCTTCTAAGCGGAATAGTATTAGTGTGAACTCGCCTATCTCTGGCTCCACATCGCCCTTAGTGTCGTGCATACCTACTGGCATGTTGTGCTTCGGACACCATCCCACGGGGTGCGTGCCCTTAGTGAGTAGGCCTTTTTCCTTGAGCTTGGTGAACTGCCATACTATGAACTGCTTGAACTCCTTGTCGATTGTCGTGAACTCTCTGCGCCAATCAATACTATACCCCATCTCTATCATAGCGTTCTTGGCGTCGTTGTGGAAGTATCTGGCCAGCGATAGGGGGTCCTTAAGCTTCTCTATATCCTCTGGCGGCACACCGTATATATTGATCATTAGGTCTATTAGTTCTTTGTCGCCAGCCGCTATTTGCTCAGCCATAGTCAATATAGGGGTACCTGTATAGTGAAACCCCATTGGGAATAATACGTTGTACCCCTTCATTCTCAGATAGCGAGCATAGGCATCTGTTATAGTATATGTCCTGCCGTGCCCGAGATGCAGCGGGCTGTTGGGATACGGAAACGCTGCTGTTAAGAAGAACTTGGGGCGGGAGATATCTACATCCGCTTCAAATATTTTAGCGTTTCTCCAAGCTTTCTGCCACTTCTGCGCTATATCGTAGAGGTACTTTGCGTACTCGTTAATGAATTCTTTCTTGTTGCTCGGTGATGAAGCAATAACTAACCACCCGTTCTCCTAATTGTTGTCCGGGGCCTCTTAGGCCGAGTCAGGGCAACGAAGCCATTGCGTGTCTGATTACCTTCTCTGGATAAAAACTTGACGCAGAGACTCATGGACGCCTCTATAACACGGTCATTAAAACAATTAATACTCTTGCACACGATGTAGCTTGCGGGAGCGTGGTGGCCGCTTAATGGAATACGTGAAGAAGACCATGAAGGAGATAGTAGTATTCATCGACAAGGTTATTGAGAGGCTACGCGAGGACGAAGTAGAAGCAATGATAAATTCCCTCATAGAGGCCTATAATAGTGGGAGAAAAGTCCTCGTAATGGGTGCGGGAAGAAGCGGGCTCGTCGGAAAAGCTTTCGCAATGAGGCTTATGCACCTAGGTTTCAACGTATACGTTCTAGGAGAAACCATCACTCCCAGCATAGGGGAAAACGACGTAGTAATAGCCATATCGGGATCTGGGCGCACACAGCTCATAGTCACGGCTGCCGAGGCTGCTAAAAAGGTACGAGCAAAGATAATAGCTGTTACCAGCTACATTGATAGCCCCTTAGCCAGGCTAGCCGACGTTGTTGTCGAGATTCCTGGAAGAACGAAACTAGCGCCCGACATAGACTATTTCGCTCGACAAATCCTTGGAATACATGAGCCCCTAGCACCCCTAGGCACGCTTTTCGAAGATACAGCCATGGTGTTTCTCGATGGGGTCACTGTGGAGCTAATGCATAGACTGGGTAAGAGCGAAAAGGATTTGAGAGCAAAGCATGCTAACATAGAGCTTTAATTAGCGCCCCCAAGCCTGGTTTTAGGCACTAGGCTTGCACCCGGGGGCTATAGCTAGTGATGGGGATGAAGAAGGCCAGCAGCATGGCAACAGGTAGCAGAAGGGTAACTGTACTACGAAGCGGCAAAGTTGTTAACGCTTTTGACCCATGGGGTAACCCTCTCTGCACCTGCCCGCCGAAGTATTCTCTTAACCCGTATACAGGGTGTAGTCACTTCTGCCTCTATTGTTATGCTACCTCCTATATAGGGAGGAGACCAAGTACTCCTAAGAAGAGGTACAAGGAGAGACTGCTCTACGACATAGCCCATGTAATTAACCCAGCGTTCCACATAGATATCTCTACCAGTAGTGACCCTTACCCACCGGAGGAAAAAGAATATGGCTTAACAAGATGGACCCTTGAGCAACTATTACCGAGAGGATTTAAGGTACTTATAATAACTAAGGGCGCACTAGTGGAGAGAGATGCTGAGCTACTCGCTGGGGGAAACGCTGCAGTAACAATGACAATCACTACAATGGATACCTGGCTTGCGAGCAAGCTGGAGCCAGGCGCACCAACACCGCGTCAAAGAATCAGAGCACTAGAGAAGTTAAACACATATGGTGTCCCAATAGGCATAAGATTGGATCCCATCCTGCCACTAATCAACGATTCCAGGGAAAGCGTGAAAGAGGTGCTTGAAGCAGCTTATAGTGCTGGTGCAAGATTCGTTGTGACATCAACCTATAAGGCGAAACCAGACAACTTTAGGAGAATTATAGAAGCGTTCCCCGAGCTTGAGAAAAAATATAGAGAGCTTTATAAGATAAAAGGGGAGCGGCTCTACGGGTATAGATACCTACCCGTAGAGGTTAGGAAGCGTATTTTGCTCCTAGTTAGGGAGGAGGCTACAAGGCTTGGAATGGAGTACGCAACTTGCCGCGAGGGTTTTGCCCAACTACATACAGCTCCGAGCTGTGACGGCTCACACTTAATCCCTATAAGAATCAAGCCTACGAGTAATCACGGCTCTCAATCCCTTGACAAATACCTAGAGCTTGATAGATAGGCCCCATTTTTGGAGGAACTCTCTAATAGAGCTCGATAGCTTATAGAGCTCTGTTTGCACAAGGCCCCTAGGGGGCCATTCACTAATCCTATACTTTTCTAAGCACTCTTTACATACTCTAACAACTGGTGTTACTTGTATAGAGCACTCTTCACAGACAAGTCTCCCGCAGATAGCGCACGTGGCGATCGATAGCCTAGTCCTACATATAGCGCATAGGGTCTCAGCACATATTACGCACTTATCTCCCACCCAGTGACGATCGCACACACTTCTCCCGCAGATCGGGCATACGTGGCTAGCTGGAGAGCCGCATATCTCGCACCTATTCTTCATCCTCGCTCTCGGTTTCCTCTTCTCCTGGCTCCTCCTCAGCTTCCTCAACTTCTTCTGTACCTCTCCTAGAGTAGAGTGAGGATAGTATTCTTAGAGCGCTTTCTCTCGCCGTTTCGAGCTCCTTTTTAGTCTTAGCGTAAATGGTTGCTCTGTATTTATCGGCGCCCTCGGGCTCAATGAGGATAATCGCATCTATTTGTGCTAGATAAGCTCGCGCCGCGAACCTACTAACCTTGCTAGCTGGCACTATGATCGCATCCCTATACTGGTACCCGTTGATGTTGATAGCCTCTACGCTCTCAGCCACCATGCCGTACGGCGAGGACCTAGCTGATGGTTTTCGGCCACGTTTACGGACACGTCTTTGTAATGTGTAAACCTCCTTTAACTGTAACCATACATCACCATGCTTTATCAAGACCCTCACATTGTCCCCCGTTATTGATAAGAAGGGGGAGCACCGTACTAAAAAGTACGCTTTATTCAGAATATCGTTCATCGTAGCGTTTAGCGAGAACTCCTAAGCGATCAGATATGACGCCTCTCCTTACTAGCTTCTCATACGTGCTCCAAATACGTTTAAGGGTGACATGCCTGGTATCGAAGCCGTTCTGCTCCAATAAGCTAATTACATAGTCCGGAAAGTCGTCGGGATGCCCGCTGAAACTCCTAACAGCCTCAATAACGGCCTCGACTACGTCGCGTGAGCTAGGATAAGGGGCTTTCTTTTTTCGTCTCTGTCTAAGACTTCTCTCTTCTTGAAGAATCTCTTCTAGTACATCATCTGGTACATAGTCTAGGCTAAGCTCTGATTTGTTTTCTCGCAACTATTATCGCCTCTTCTCTCTAAGTCTGACCGAGTACACTAGTCTACGCCTCATTCTACCTCTTGAAGAAACGCCTACATCCTCGCCCGTGGCCAAGACCTTGACATAGAAGTGTTTTCTAAGCTCTTTTATGATTCTTGATGCGCTGCCTCTGTCGGAGAGAAGGATGTCTGCACCGTTTCGTAGCTCTACTATGTCTATAATACTCGTGGTGACATGGTTATCGCTACTAAATAGGTCTGAAAGGCTTGTAGCAAGCTTCTTGGGATTAGCGCCACGAAGCTGGATAAGCACATTGTAATCGCCTCCCCTAATATCTTTACACATGGGGCATACAGTCGGTCTTGCATACACCACTACCCGATAAGATTGCCTCACAGCACCATCTACTCCTTCTAGGAGGACGCCGAAAGTAAGCCTATACACTGTTCTCCAAGAAGGAATTGTTTCTGCATAAACATCCTCAAGCACGTACTCCCTCACATAACCCGTACACGGCTTCACCCGATTACCTACATACCACTCTACGAACTTCCGTGAAGCCTCTCCTAGATCGCCGCCATCGATCCACTTATGACCCACTCTTATACTTCCACAGTACTTACAATACTCGAACTCTATTCTCTCATCTATGCAGAGAAGCTTAGTAGTTTCTAGAAAGCAGTCAATGCAGAGAGCGCCTACATGCTTACCCGGCTCTAGCCTCCGACCACACCTAGCACATACACTGCTCATATTTAGCGACCCTATTTTTAGTATAGAATGGCGCACTGGTGAAAATAGCTTAGTTGCATACAGTACGCTATGATGAGATGTACCCGGTTAGAGCCTTAAGCGATGACATATCCTAGTCCATCTGAGCACTATTAGAGGGAGGAACCGCCTCGAATCCAACTGCCTAGGTATTACTTATCCGAAGACCCCTTGACTAGACTAGGATACTATTAGACTTGTACAGGGGAGTTCATGTGAGCGAGGCAACTGTCTCGTTTAGATCAACTAGCACTGTTCCAGGAAACGATCATGATGACCTGAGGCACCAGATAGTAATAATAGCGTCTATGTATTCTTTCCTAAAAGGTCTTGGAATAGATTCGCCAGAGATTCGCGACCACTTATATGATCTATTATCTGAGTGGGTTTCTAGGACGAAATACACCTACATAGACGGGTTAATCGAGCTAAGCGCTCATAAGAATAGGGAAGTAAGCGACCTTGTGAATATCTACGGTGAGGACGGGCTAGAGATAATACTAGAGATATTAGAGGATGAGGCTTGCAAAATGGAGAAGGAGGAAGAAAACCTCAGAGCCCTACTAGAGGATTTAGAGGTATGCTCTAACGCTGCTAAAAGAATACTAGAGCTTGCTAAGAGCAAGGGATGCCTAGGGATTAGATCAGCCTCCATAGCTCTTCTAATAACCCCGAAAAGGGATCAAAAATGAATAACCAATCGATGCAACTGGTCGAGATAGTGTCAAAAATCGCTGAGCTAGCAATACGGCGAGCCTGCGGCCTACAATACAGCCTAGAGGAGCTACCTCCTAGCCTAAGAAAACCCGCTAAGGAAATAATAGAGCAAATATCGGCTCAACTAGTACTACGCGATAAAGATACACTACGCTGTAAGATTTGCGGGAAAGGGCCTTTTACGAGGAAAGGTCTTTACTTACACATCAGAAGAGTACATCTCGACCAGGTTTATCAAATAGCTCGACGCGAGCTGGAAGACTATCTATGGAGGCTAAGGAATACCTAGGGAGAATGGGTCAGGAGGGGCGGAGCTTACTCATAGCTCTGCTAAGAGCTCATAATTGGAGTCTGTCTTCATCCCCGGCGCGGCTTAATTATTGTTACCTCTTCAGCATATGCCTACTTATAACCTTTACACCCCTCTCCGTCTCCAATATCACTAGCTCCACGTCCTCCTCAAAATCGATGCTACCCTGATAGACATAAACTGGCTCCCTAAACTCTATGCGCTCCAGGCCTGATAGCTCCCTTTTTATGCCAGAGTCCATGCCCCTGGCAATATATATTGCTTTAAGCCTGGCTGGTTCAGGGAATAGTAGAAAAGAATGCTCTAGGGTTGAGATAGTAGCAGTACGCTCTGCCTCGCCAGGCGCTCGCCCAGTCTCAGCAACGACTATGACCTTGTTAGGCGTGTTCCTGTACCTCTCTCTCATATCAGCCACTAGTTCGTAGAAATCCTTCGCTTCTACCTCCAACTCTTTCTCGGGACGGAGAAGCGTTAAGGTAACTCCCCTGAGCCTCTGTGTCTCAGCCCCAAATACTCGGATGACAACCCCTCCCTTACCCATAATACCTCATCCTCTACCACTAAGCAATGTAGCCACTAGAGCTAAAATGCTTAAGCCTTTAGCAAACGTTTTATGAACCAGGGTATCTTCGTAAGAGTTAACCCGGCCTAGGGCCAGGAATGGCCGATGAAGAGTGCTCTACTACGGCGGAGCCGATAAGGAGAATGAGGAGTCAGCCGGGCCTAGAGGCCAAAACCCTTCATGACTCTTTACCCGGGTTACTGGTTATCTCTTGTAACCTATCTTTCGCAGAAACTCTTTCCTCTCAGCGATATCGCTTTCCTTTTCAACGCCGACAGGTGTATACCCATCAACCACTCCTATGACTCCACGGCCCTGATCCGTCTCAACCACTATCACTTGTAGGGGGTTAGCTGTGGCGGCGTATAGGGTCACCACTTCTTGTACTTGTTTGAGCGCATTAAGCACATTTATCGGCCACGCGTTTCGTATATATATTACGAACACGTGGCCTGCTGCAATACGTTTCGCCGCCTCGATAGCGTACTGCTTCAACTCATCATCGTTGCCTTCATAACGTATCAATCTTTTCTGACTCGCCTCGCAAAAAGCTAACCCAAACCGTATGCTAGGCGCACTCGTCACCAACGCCTCATACAAGTCCTCAACTGTTTTAATGAAATGCGATTGCCCGATTATAACGTTACTATTCTCCGGAATCGGTATATCTACAACATCTATCTTCTTTATACGTGGAGAGAACTCCACCATAGCCTATTACACCCTTATTATAGCTATAGGAGTAGCTTTATTTATAGCCTTTTTAGACTAGGCATCCACTTTACCACCGAACAACACGTCAACATCCCTATCATGGTGCACCCTTGTGCATGATTTTAGGAAAACAGATACACTCGGTATAGAGGAGCTACTCTCAATCACTGTTTCAATAATAATATTGATGCACTTAGCTGGTTTTTCAAACCTAACGATATTCTTACCTACTAAGACCATCCTATTATCCAGGGAATCCATCCTGACAAGCCCAAGCCTCCCATAGACCCTATGCTTATTGACTACCTTCCTACCACTCATAATGTTCCTAACAATTATCTCAACCCTATCATCGTAATTATCGACGCGAATCTCAACCACATCGCCATGGAAGACACTCGACCTAAGAATCATAGCGCCATTGCCTCCGAGAAACCGCCAACTAGTATAAGGGTATTATAGTATACTTTGCTAGAAACAGATAAGTTTGGTAGAAGGTATGCCACCTCATTAATGGAGCGGAGAGGTATTATCTACCCAAGAGGGTTTATTCGCAGAATGGGTGTAGATCCATGACCCAAGCGCTGAGACAGCAGCGCCGAGTAGATTTTCTAAGGCATATCGTGAACAGGGTGCTTGCAAGCAGTAATGTACCTCAACAACTAATAGAGGATGTGAAAAAGCTAATC
>JALSNP010000073.1 GCA_026986935.1 Pyrodictiaceae archaeon
TCGACAAGCTCTATGAACACAGTCTTGCGGTTCATGTGCTCGATTTCTCTCTTAGCACCGTATCTCCCTACTAGCAGTACCGAGCGCGGCTCCAACACTATCTCATAGTTCTTCGCCCGTATGGTTAGAGCCTGGTTGCTCACCCTTAGTTCGAGGCCTCCATTACCCCACCTAATATAGAAGCTTTTCTGCCCCAACCGTGAATCCCAAATAATATTCTCCCTAGCGAAGCGCATGGGCAAAAATTGTCTTAGGTCTCCTCGTTCTCGCCCAGCTCGGAGATTTCGAGGAGCTTCTTCAACTCGGCTGCAAGCATGCGCGCAGCAACACTTGTGGGAAGAACCGTGTCCTCCTTACGATACATAGTGGGTGCTTTGACCCTCATCCCCTTCTCGTTCACTATCTCTATCTCATGCATCCTAAGGCTGTGCTCGGTTTGCCTCATCTTCTCTATTATCACGTATCTCCTCAGCTCCCCCCTGACAACGCCTTTCCTGAACCTTATTATCCCGTCAGCTACGTGTTCGATGCCGAACCCGAAGCCCAGGCTGGTTGTCACAGCGTACTGGCTCGTCAAAAGAGCTGTGAAATCCCATCGATAGAGCACTCTTTTTACATAATAGCTATAGCGCCTAGCCATGGCTGGTTTATCGAGCCAGAAGGCCGACATAGAGTCTATAACTAGTCTTGCCCTACCGTATCCGAGATACTTCTTGGCCTCAATGATTTTGTTCACGAGGCTCTCTACGTCAAGATCTGTTAAGCTCCAAGGATCGTCGCGATACCCCATTAGGGCGTCTATTATGACGAGCTTTCCCTCGTTAATCGCCTTCTCGAAATCGAATCCAAACATGGCGGCTTGCTTTATTATGCTCTCCTTGGACTCCTCCGTGGTAACATAGATGTTCTTGTCCCCTACACGTATACCCTCCGCTATAAAGTGTATGGAGAATATCGTCTTCCCCGTCCCGGGCTCTCCTACAACGGCTACGAAGAACCCCCTAGGTATACCGCCTTGCAGAAGCTTATCGAACCCCTCCACTCCCGTTGACAAGCGCTCAATACTCACTTTATTAACCAAGCTCTTCCCTGGATCATATCTAGCTATAATAACCCCCTTATCACTTGTAATGAGGGGCATCCACGT
This sequence comes from Pyrodictiaceae archaeon, assembly GCA_026986935.1. Taxonomy (GTDB): domain Archaea; phylum Thermoproteota; class Thermoprotei_A; order Sulfolobales; family Pyrodictiaceae; genus Pyrofollis. The sequence continues at coordinate 1,148 of JALSNP010000073.1, forward strand.
TATCGACTACGGCGCGGTAATAGGAGCACAGCTCTGAGGCTGTGCAAACCTCTACAAGGGCTATCCTCGTATTCCTCGTAGCCGCGTAGCCTGAGAGGCAATCAGCTATCTTTTTTGCAAGAAGCTCAGCGGTGGGATTCTGTGTGCCAAGTACCTCGTTGAGGTACCGGTAGTTGATACTGCGCAAGCACTTCTCAAGCTGGGCGAGAAGCTCTAGGTGATCCACTACTTTATTATCACCACCTAGCCCGCCCTCCACACAGACTCGCACCTTATAGTCATGGCCGTGCAGGGCCCCTCCCGGTATGTAGGGGGATGAGACTCTTAGCGCAACCGAAACCCATTTGGCAACACAGACTCCGTACACCACTGCTAACGCCCGCGGAGACGCTATACACCCTCAACCTTAATCCAGCTTACCTCATAGCATACAATCGCACTATCGGGTGCAATCCCAGTGGCGTTGCCAGGGTACTTGGCTCTACTCGCAGTCCCGTCCGCGCGCCGTGAGCAGGTACAGCCAGCGGGGATAGATCTCAGAGTAGACGAGGTACACGTGTTCCTCGAGGAGGGCTTGATAGGTAAAGAGAAGCGCAGCTTGCCTAAGACAAGGCCCCTGGAGCCGCAGAATAATTGGTGGACACTGGGGAGAGGATTTTACAAGATAGTATTCAAAGACGTTGTAGAGGTCCCGTCCTCAGCCATTGGGCTATGTTTGCCCAGGAGCTCTCTTCTCAGAATGGGTGCCCATATCTCATGCGGGTTCTGGGACCC
>JALSNP010000074.1 GCA_026986935.1 Pyrodictiaceae archaeon
GATGTTTTAGTTATCATCTTAGCGCCGATTCATGTGTAGATATTCTATTCGGGTTTAGAGGGTTCATGGGCATAGCTGCTGGGTGAGTTAGTGTCTATCTTAACGCATCTTATAGTCTGGCCTCAAGTGCCGAGGAATAAGTGTCCGGAGACTATTTATCAAGGAATATAAATTAATGTTTAAGTATCTCAATGAGCTTAGAAAAGATATTATCAAGAATTAGCGTGCATTCAGTGTCCTGAGGGGCCAGCCTATGGATAAGAGGATACGCGAATTCACTGTAGTTATATTAGAGGACGAGAGCGGCGGCTACGTAGCGATTGTGCCAGAGCTACCGGGGTGCCATACGCAGGGAGATAGCCTGGATGAAGTAATGGAGAATGTTAGGGAAGCTATAGAGCTGTACCTTGAGACTCTCTCTGAGGAAGAGAAAGAGGAGTTGTTGAGCCGCAGGGTTGTTGGTCTTCAGAGAGTGAGAGCCATTGCCTAGGATAACACCCGGGGATCCCTATAAGCTGATTAAGCTACTTAGTAAGCTGGGATTCAAGCCGATACGGCGACGGGGCTCTCACGTGATACCGGTGAACGAGCAAGGTGTAAGGATAGTAGTGCCCGTACATCCTGGAAAGAAGATTAAACCCGGGCTCGTAAGAGTCAATAATAACTGAGGCTGGGCTTACCAGGGAGGAATACTTCAAACTCCTAGAAAAGGACTGCTAAGCCGCTCTTCTCGTGAATAGCTTCCTTAACCTCTCTATTCAAAGTCCTTCGTGTTTCCAAATCGCAATAATGTGCCGTAGTAAAGCTGCCAAACGGAGTATTTGAGTAAGGCTTCCAAAGACAACCTAGTTCTAGGCTTAACCATTCCAACTATCTAGATAAGGTAAGTAGCAATGAATCTAATCCGAGTAATGCCCCACATACTCAGAGCTACAAAGCTAATATATAATTACCTAATAATTACGTTACTATCAATGAACACCAAGCTCATCTTCAGTCTCCCTCAGGACGTGCTCGAGAGTCTCCCTATCAACTCTTATGGAGCCAAACACTTTCTCCGCAAGATGCGTTCTAACAAGCTTCACAAACAATACCTCGCCCTCAGAGAGGTCTAGCTTCTCTAGAGGCTTAAGAACACCCTTCTCATATCTCACCTTAACAATCTTGAACAAGCCCTTGCACCAATTGTTAAATATAGCCTCACAAGCCAATTAGCCTTTTTTCCTAACCACTGTTTCCAGATTATCTACACCGATATCCGTAGTGATAAGAATTTGTGAAGAACATTTCCAATTCATGGTTCTTTCTGGAAACATCCCTTATATATCACATCACGCTTCTCTATAGTCCGCCACAGTCATTAACGCTATGGATTCCAGGCCGGCCCCATATGTATTCTTCTAATGAATATTCTGTAATTTTCGTATATTATTCCCCGAAATAGAGAGTAGCAGCAGGTAAGTCTTAATGAGATTTATAAGGGATTTGCTGGCCAATGTTTTTGCGCATTTGTAGGACTAGTTCGCGCAAAGACCTTCTCTAGGAGAGCGGGTGAGCGGTACTGTTCCAGGCCGTCGCCCCGGAAGAAGGCAGGCATTGTTTCCGCCGCTTCATCTTTGCCCCGTTTCATAGGCCTTGATGATGTATATTATTTTGTATGGTTGTTTGAGTACTAGCCAGGGCTCTTTCCCCTGGTACGCCATCGCTGGGTCTACTACGAGCCACGTGGAGTTGCCTACGTGTGCTGTGGTGTAGCCGTCGTACTGGGTTCCTAGGGGTTGGAGAACTGCTGGTATTTTCTCCCGCAAAACCGTGCTGCTATATGGCAGCTCTACTAGTGTTGCTGCGTGGTCCGGGGCCCCGTCGTTGTTAGTGTCTATTAGTGCTACTGC
>JALSNP010000075.1 GCA_026986935.1 Pyrodictiaceae archaeon
CAGAGCATCTACAAGTATAGGGTACTACGCAACTGTTCCCGGGAAAAAAGAGCTCCTACGCAGACTATTTACTGAAAACATCTCGTCTCTGCAGGGATTGATGATAGAATCAGATTATATTGATGACCCGAAGAGGCCCTGCGTATCCTCTTGCCCTTGGGAGATCATAGAGAATCAGTTATCATTGCTAAACGAGGGCATAGTTGATGAGGATGTCTTAGCTAGGCTCAATATTGATAATGTTTCTAAGTACTATGGCGTGGAGCCTCCCTGACCAAGCATCACGACTTTCAATGCCTCCTGCTTGTCTAGTTTTGTTGCAACCATGTAGCTCTCCGAGATAGCGCGCAGATCCGGATTATTGCCGTGGATCATCACGGTATGGAGGCGGGCATTTGCACGGGCTAGCCCCTTCTTAACCATATCTACTGCTACTCGGTCCTCTCCATCAGTTATGAGTATGATATCGGATATCCTTGACTTGGGTGTAGTCGATACAATATCGTCCACAGCTGTTAGAATGGCTCTTGTTATATCCGTGCCACCGTTTGCTCTTATTCGCGCAAGATACTCGAGTAGTTTTATCACATCTCTCCCGTGGATCCGTCTCGAGATATGTATTGGTGGATAAGGTATGCTATCAAAGAATCTTACATAGAACTCTCTGCGCTCTCTAACAGCGCGCTGAGCCAGGGCAAGCGCTACCGCTTTAGCCCATATTATCTTAAGCCCCATCATGCTACCGCTCTTATCTAGCAATATATAGAACTTCCCATAATCTCTTGAAACTACTTTGCGGTATAGAAGTAGGTCTTTTTCAGCATATTTGATCAGGAACAATTCTTTAGGTAAGGCTAGCTCACTTGGCACGATTTTTTCAACATCGTTTCCGAGCTCATAACCCTCTAGCTCGCCTCTAGGGCTTGGGATCTTCTTAACCCTGATATACGTGTCTGTTTCTTCTATAAGCTTCAGCACCTCTAGTATTGCTTTCACATTAGTGTTCTTGGACAGGTTTATCACGTCCTGGATAACGTCGTCAAGTGAAAGCATTGATGCATTACCAGCAGCGAACTTCATGGTTAAATTGGTTATTTCCTTAGCCTGTTTTGCAACATCTTTAATAGATTCAAGCGCCTTATCAACTGTGTTCGATAAATCGGTGTTCTTTGATTGGCCGAATTGGGTGTCACTTTTTTGTTTAGAGTTCATGTCCCCTCCATGCGGTTGGGCAGCTTTCTGCAACTCTTCGGTAATGGTTTCAAGGAGTACGGCTGAAACAACGGTGCTTGTTGTCGAGTCCGCTATAGTGTACTGCTTGACGGATTTAAGATTATTTGATGAAAGTAGTGCAGATATTAATGTATATTTCATTATTTCCTTTGTGTCTTTGCGCTCGGGCTCCTTTAGAATAGGGAATGGGAGGAATAAGGCATAGTATATTGATATAGCTAGGTCCTCGTCCAGAAATTCCGGTTTATTCACTGTATCGGGTACGAGCTTCCTCAGGAGAGATATAATACGCTCTGCCCTATACTTAGTGGGTGGATCATCTAGCTTCACGCCACGTATGTAAGGCATCCCTTTACATCCCCAGCTTATAGGATATTTTCTCCAATAGCTTGTCTATCTCCTCTAATGTTTGCTCAGCAAGGGTTTTCACACTCTGATTATCTGTCTCCTTCAATATGTTAACTATACGGCTTTTAGCTATCTTTAGGCTTCTAAATAGGTCTACAAGCCTCGGATCATAACTCCTCATAGTATCTACTAGGTGATAAGTCTCTCTCACATTTGCTCGGATATCATTTAGTTCCTTTATGAAGCGTTCAGGCATCTTAAGCTCTTCCGAGAGTATTATGTTTACTTTCTCAAAGTCCTCTATGTCTCGGGGAGCTACATACTTTAAGGCGATAAGATCCTTCTCCTGTGCCACTAGTCTTCCTTCAAGCAAGGCGTGTGCTGCAACAATCTTTAGAGCCTTTGTCTTCCTCCTATCAGTTAGGTGAATACCCCTCTCCTCGAAGACTGCGTAAAGTCTTAGGAGCTTCGGTTTAACAGGGGAAAGGTCCACTTTGAATATCATTTTATGGACTTGTGCAAGAGTGTCCATATCTAGCACGGGTTCTACGGGCGGGATTTGCCCTGACTCAATCCTCCACCCAGCATCAAGTAGCTCGCTCCACTTATTCTCCGGCACGGGTTTTGCGTATTGGCGTACAAGGAACCTGTCATAAACAGCCTCTAATTCCGGCTCCTCTGGAACCCTATTCGTGGCACCTATTAGCGTCCACAGAGGCACTCTTATCTCTGTATACCCGTCATACCATACTCGTTCCTGCATTATGCTTAGCAACGCGTTAAGTATCGCGGAATTAGCGTTAAAGACCTCGTCTAAGAAGACTATCTCGGCTTCCGGCATTTTCCCTTTCGTTATTCTTACGTACCTTCCCTCCTTCAGGGCATTAAGATCAAGGGGCCCGAATAATTCACTAGGCTCCGTATACTTTGTTAATAAGTACTTAAAGAAATTAGCATTAACTAGCTCAGCCGTTCTACGCGCTATTGCGGACTTCGCTGTACCCGGCTCTCCTATCAATATTACGTGCTCACGGGAGATAAGGGCAAGCGTTAGTGCTTTTATCTCCTCATCTCTAGCAACGAAAGGCTCTTGAAGAACCTTATAGAATGCCTGTATCTTCTCTATGAGCCCCAATGCGCCGTGTTCTGGAGATATCAATTATCTTCTCCCCTTCACCAATAGTACCCTACCTCTTGGCAGGGAATATATTTACCGCTCAACGTCTTATTAGCGCTCTGGTAATAGCTGGAGAACAGAATGTGATGAGCCCGGTTTTCAGCGGATCCTATGGCTACCGGGAGATGAAGACGAGTTGCTCAGCTGATGTACCTGGCTTGGTCAGCGCACTAGTATGTGCAGTACATTCCTAGCCCCTGGGGATAAGGTAGGGAGGGATCGGTAACCGGTGCATTCTTCACGAGTCTAGGAGACGGGGTTTATCCTCATCTCCCTGCTTAGCAGCTTGCCAGCTCCGTGAAATATTATTATGTTGTAGGGGTGTATGTGACTTAGGGAGGTTAGGCTAAAACAGCTATGATGAGAATTGCACGTCGGCGATGAGTAATGAGCGCCCTCCACCGGTTCTGAGCACCGCTAATATGTGTACAGTTATTGTTTTTGTCAAATCGTTAGAACCTTATATTTAATAGTACTCATTGAGATAGATAAAATGCTTGGAGGTAATCTGTGTTGTCTGCAGAGGAGCTGATTCGGCGCCTTGAGAATTGCTTGACATATAGCATAAAGGAGTCATCTATTGTTCTTGAGAATGTTTGCGACTTTCCTATAGATATAAGAGCTATAGAAATAGAATATTATATATACATATCGCGGGCGCAAGCAGCGCAATCAACTGAGCATGTCGAGCTGGGTCGTTTCCGAAAGAGAGTATTTGAGCGCGTAAGCATAGAGCAAGTATTACAGCCGAGTACATCGCTTAATATATATTTTGGAATAATCAAAAATATTGAAAATGTATACGTTGTAGTGAACATAGATGATAAACAATACAGAGTAAAGGTGCTGGAAAAGAAGGAGAACAAATAAGCTTCTATACTAATTAATGAAGTGTTTTTATCACCTCCAATATGCCCGTCCTTATCATAGCTATAGCGATAGCAGCCAGTAGCATCGACATTATTTTCGATAAAGCCATGGCCCCGTTTTCACCCATTATCTTTAGCATTTTGCCACTGTTAGCTAACATGAAGTAAGTTATCACTATGTTCGCAACTATACTTATTATGGCATAAACTAGGCCGTAAACGGCTTTTATATACAGTACAGTAGCTATGGCAGCAGGGCCTGCGAGTAAAGGTGTTGCAAGCGGTACTATTGCTATTGCCTCTGCTTCTTCGGGATGCCTTATACCGGTTGCCTCTGTCCAGCCAAGTATCCCCGCTATTCCATAAATTAGTAGTATGATTCCACCAGCTATCCTAAAATCTGCAAGTGTTAAACCAAAATAGTATAGAAGCAGGTCTCCAACTAAAGCGAATATTATTAGGATTAGTGATGCTACTTGGCAACTATTTTTTACTATTCTCTCCCTTTTCTCATCAGAAAGCATGGTCGTGAGACCGTAGAAGAGAGGAGCGTTTCCGAGAGGATCTATTGCTATAAAGAGGATAGTCACCGAGTGGATGAGAAACGTTAGGTTAATGCCGGGTAATGCGTTCAGCAAATTTCTCCAAGGCCTCCGAAACTTTTGTTATGATCTCTTTTCTGCACTTGTTCATGCATTCTTCGAAACAAGGTTCTTCATCATTGCATGACGCGGTACATGATACTCGGCATCGTCTATCTAGGGGGACTATAGCATATATTTTCTTTTGTGGACTTAGTTGGGCCACGCTTAAAACAAGGTTAACACCTGCTTCACGTATCACATCCATGACTAGGCTGTGCTTATCTATATCATCTTCGTATACAAAACCCCCGTATCGTCTAAGGGCTTTAGCAATTCTCCTTGCTAGATCAGCTCTAGGATCGTTCTCTCTCATTGCCCAGGCTACCCATACGTAGCTGGGACACGTAATCAGATAAAACTCTATTAATAAGCCTAGGCCGTCATATAAGTCTAATTGTGGTGGTGAGGCATAGATTACTCGCTCTTGCTCTGCGCAGCTCTGCTTATCGTGGGTTTACTTATTCTTGATAAAATAGTTAATAACGAGAATGGGTCCGCTCGATACATAATGATTATAAATAGAGTAGCGATATTTATAGTACTTATATCATTAATTATCATCATTATAAGGAAATGCTAAACTATTAACTATGTAGAAAACCTATAGTATGCTATATTTAAGAGGCTTATACTGCTAGGAGACACGGAATAAAGAAGAGCCCTATGGTGTGCTACGGTGAATAGTAAAGATCGTAAGCGAATACCAGTGGCCCACTTGGAAGGATTAGTTGCACTAGGTCTTGCTAAGAGGTATTGGTGGGAGGAATGTGACGCACCCAATATGATAAAATTCTTTGTAGAAACTAATGATAATGAAATATATGAAACAAAATGTATTGATGCCAGAGGCGCTAAAAAAGTAATAACATATCTAGGGATCTCGTCTAAGCTAAGCAAGGATCTAGTCCTCGATATAGAGGTAGATAAAGAGGAAATATTTGTGCCCGAGGACTAGGTAACCATGTACTAAAAACATGGTATGACGTAATTTTATACTCAGCACTAGGTTAATTAATCCTTGTCAATGGTTTTGGCACGAGGACATAGTGTATGGGAAATGGAATAGTATAAGAGAGGTGATGCATATGGGTAAGCGTATGAGAATGACATTACCAAAGAAAGAAGAAGATTTACAAAAGGTTGTCGAAGAGGTTGAGGAAACGCATCATGCTCACCATCATCACCATCACGAGCATGTAGAGGGTCTAGACGAGGTACTGCACACCATAGACGTCTTAATGGATGTAATGAATACCCGAATAACTGATCTAGAGGAAAAGGCTGAATTCTTAAGAGAAGAGATAATTAATTTATACAAATTATTCGGTGCGGTCATTGAAGCACTTGCGAGTCCTGATGAGAAGAGGCGTGAGTTGGCGCTCAACAAGGCCTATGAGATACTGAGCAAGTCTCTTAAGAATAAAGGCCGATAGAGTGGTCATCCTCAAATACTTAGCTATTTATAGTATAGGCGTATGTTACTTGTTCCGAAATACCTATTATTATTGCCTCTATGCTATCGGTCCCATAGCTTATTCTGCCCCTGATCCCCCTTACGAATACCTTCCCTCCCTCAAATAGTAGAGGGGCAAAAATACCATCAAATGACACTATGTATTCCTCGTTGGACTGGACTATTACTGGGTAATCGCCTATGGATTGTTGATAAGGCTCTACATATAATGTTTTTGTGACGATCTCGCTGGGGTCGGATATTTTGAATATTCGTGTCTCCGGGCTTAGTCTGCGATAAATGCTAACAATTGAGATACTTACTTCAGTATTATTGATGCGCAAGCGTTGCCACTTTTTTATAGCGTTTCTCATAATTTGTGGATCTATATTACGCCATTTAGCTTCTTTTAAGAGATAGGCATTTGTTACTGCTGTTTCCAGGTCTTTTCTGTATCCGAATTCTTCTATAAAATTCGTTATTTTTTTATAACAGTTTGGTTCATCTATGTTGAGTACAAGATCTATATCGGAGAATTGTCTGAAAGACCCCATTAAGATAGAGCCAGTAGGCCAGCTACAGGCAGTAATTGAGTTAAGGCTCAGTCTTCTCATATTCATTAGCTTATTATAAATGAGCGACAATTTGTAGTTACTATACGCATCCAGCTCAGTAATGTTTTGCTCATTGATAATCTTGCGCCCAGAGCATATATAGATATTATTAGTGTGTTTGGAGACATGTTCTATTGGTATATATGTATTGTAACTGGGGCTCCATACGGTGTTCGCATAAGTCATTGCTTTTCTTACCGCTCTCGGGGCATATAGACTTACAATACGTTCTAGTGGGCCTAGGAGGGGGGTTTCCCAGCTCCCTTGTACTGATTGTCTGTACTTGGGGACGATGAGGTATTCGCTAGCCGCGATTCTTCTTACAATTACTGAGACTAGTCCTTTATCGATATTGATAACGATATCATTGGGTAGTGGTTGATCCACCTCCTTGTCGCACCATGAAGGTGTAGGGCTGAGACGGTTGGTGTGCATGTTTTGTTCCTCACAGGGATGCGTAGTAGCGTCGTGGTTTAAGGAGAAGTTGTTGAGTGGCGGGCCCGCGGGGATTTGAACCCCGGACTACCGGCTCCGCAGGCCGGCGTCCTATCCTGGCTAGACTACGGGCCCGCCTCTATCCCAGGTATCATAGTTTTTATCTCCTCTTTTCGCCTTTAAAAGCCTTGTTTGGCATCGTCAATGAATGTATTGTCCAAGTGCTCTTATACGGTGTTACATAGTAGTACTATGAGGCTGGGGGCACTACTGTATGCCTTCAAGGAAGAAGAGGAGGCCTAGCGATGGCACCAAGAGCTTACTATTCTACTTGAAAAACAAAAACTTGGGTAGTGCGAGTGAGGAGCCTAGGTCTAAGGATGTCTCGGATAATAGGGGTACTGGTGAGTCTGTAAAGGCTAGCTCAGTAGAGGAGGGTACTCGTTTAGAGGAATTGCTTAGGGAACTAAGAGGTATGAGTGCAGGGGTAAAAAGCATTGAGAAGGACCCCATGATCATTAGTAATAATAGTGATAAGCCAAATACTAATATTGCATATAATGACTCCAATAAATATATGGTTAAAGATAATAATGAGGATAAAACATCTAGTAATGGTTTTCTGAAATCTCTTCGCAACGATGTAGTAAGAGAATTGAAAAAACTAAGTGATAAGCCCCTTATAAGGTACCCGAGGGAAGCTAGAGAGGGAGATACGGGATTCCTTATCCAGACTTTCTACGATGGCGACAGAGAGGTTGCCGCCGTAAAACTATACGATGACGCAACGGGCGAGATAATAGTCTATCATGATAAGACCGGGTATAAACCGTATTTTCTGACCGATATCCCGCCTGATAAGTTGCGAGAAATACCTGAGGTTATTAGGCATAAGGGTTTTGAGCATGTCGAGGTTGTTGAGAAGTTTGATTTATTGCGTTGGCAGAAAAGGGAGGTTACGCGAATAGTTGTTAAGACACCTGATGTAGTAAGGGTGCTTAGAGACAAGGTGCCACGTGCCTGGGAGGCGAATATAAAGTTTCATCATAACTACATATATGATTATGGGCTTATACCTGGAATGA
>JALSNP010000076.1 GCA_026986935.1 Pyrodictiaceae archaeon
CCATTACTTCATCCAGGCTATTTCCCTGCGTATGGCACCCCGGTAGCTCTGGTACAATCGCTACGTAGCCGCCGCTCTCGTCCTCTAATATAACTACAGTGAATTCGCGTATCCTCTTATCCATAGGCTGGCCCCTCAGGACACTGAATGCACGCTAATTCTTGATTGTATCTTTTCCAAGCTCATTGAGATATTTAAACATTAATTTATATTCCTTGATAAATAGTCTCCGGACACTTATTCCTCGGCACTTGCGGCCAGACTATAAGATGCGTTAAGATAGACACTAACTTACCCGGCAGCTATGCCCATGAACCCTCTAAACCCGAATAGAATATCTACACATGAATCGGCGCTAAGATGATAACTAAAACATCCTTTTCGAGTCTAGCCTGTGTGTAGTACATTATGTATGTGGCGGCCCGTCGAGTACTAGGGGCCCCGGGGAAAATAGAATGGAGACAATTGTGCAAAAATGATAGTATTATGATTAATATCGGGCGATAATCTTGTGGAGGGTGAGGTGAAGCCAGGATTTGTAAATATCGATGATCTTGCGCGCCTTATGTGTCTATGGTGCGGGATCGAGAGCGGTCTCATAGTCTTTGTTGCTGCGATCTAGTAGTCATAGTAGCCGTGGTTTGCGTGTAACATGCCCCTTTTATACCAGTATTGTTGTGCTGACCAGTAGTCTTTCTCCTCTCTATTCGTGCTGTGTCTCGTGCTCTCCTGGTGTATGCGTTTAAAACATTGCATGTTTTGTTTGGCTATGTTCTTAAGTACCTTTTTCTTCAACACCGGTTAAAATGGGTCTGGGCTATGGCTTCGGCCTACGAGGAGACCGTGCGAGAGTACCTGGGCGAGCAGGGCCTAGGAGACTCGCCAATAGGGGTTATTGGTGACGAGGAGGAGCTTGGGAGAGCTATATGCAGGCACCGGGTAGCTGTTGTGCTGTTTAGTAGCCCTACTTGCCCAGCCTGCGCAGCTTATCGCCCCATATTCTATAGGTACGCGGCGGAGGCCCGGAGGAAGATGGGTAACGATACCATAGGGTTCTACGAAGCCAACGTCTATGACTTGCTTGAGAAAGCCTGGGAGCTAGGGATAACAGCTACGCCGACAACAATAGTGTTCAAGAACTGCAAGCCCGTAGACGCGGTAGTGGGCCTAGTGGATGAGGACACACTAGCCTACATTATCGGCCAGTACCTTGGCTGATCACGTTATTTATAGATTAGGGGCTGGCGCGGATGCCTTCAGCAAGTTATCAAGGTTACTACTTGTTCGGAGGCAGTAGTGTATTGACGAGGAGGCTCAGAGAGGGAACACTCATGCACCTAGTAGGGGCCTAAGTGGGCCCTGGTTCTCCGCGGCTCTATCCTGTCTCGTTTCCCGTCTTTCTCCTTAATCGAGCAGTATACGCGGCCCATAGGAGCACCATTGTTGCTGAGAACAGTTCTAGTAGGGTCATGGCTGTATAGCCTGCTGTGTAGCCTGAGCGACTGGCTAGTGCGCCTATCAGCGTGGAGCCTAGGAACCCGCCGGTGTCGAATCCTAGGGTGTAGAGGGAGAGAACGGTGTTTCTAACCCTCTTGGGCACATTGGTGACTATTAGTAGTTGCTCGCTCGGAGCTACTAGGCCGAAGCCGGCGCCGTAGAGCACGCCTACCAGGTATATGGTTGGCGGTGTCACCGTTAGCCTTAGTGCAACGAGCCCAGTGATTGTCAGCGAGTAGCCT